>NZ_JAPWHT010000139.1:0-22168 GCF_027270795.1 Streptomyces sp. ActVer | reverse complement strand
GGCCCCCGCTGCCGCTCCGCGCGGCGGCCGCCGGGGTGTCGGCGCCCGCACCGGCCGTACCGTACGAGGCTGATCACCGTACGAGGCTGATCCCGCCGGGCTCACGGGCCCGCAGGCGTTACGAGAACAGCCCTGAACAGCTCTGAACGTGCGAGGCTGAAAGCGCCCCGACCACGTCCCACCGCACCCGAGGAACTGACCGCGATGAGCTCCGCCGAAGGCGACCGTGAACCCCAGCGCATCCTGATCGTCGACGACGAGCCGGCCGTGCGCGAAGCACTCCAGCGCAGCCTCGCCTTCGAGGGTTACGACACCAAGGTGGCCGTCGACGGCGTGGACGCCCTGGAGAAGTCCACGGTGTACCAGCCCGACCTGGTCGTCCTCGACATCCAGATGCCGCGGATGGACGGCCTGACCGCCGCCCGCCGAATGCGCGGCGCGGGCACCACGACGCCGATCCTCATGCTGACGGCCCGCGACACAGTCGGCGACCGCGTCACCGGCCTCGACGCCGGCGCCGACGACTACCTGGTCAAGCCCTTCGAACTCGACGAACTCTTCGCCCGCGTACGGGCGTTGCTGCGCCGCAGCTCCTACGCGGCCGCGGCGGTCGGCGCCCCCGCGGACGACGCGCTCACCTTCGGCGACCTCCGCATGGACCTCGCGACGCGCGAGGTCACGCGGGGTGGGCGGCCGGTCGAGCTGACCCGCACGGAGTTCACCCTGCTGGAGATGTTCCTCGCCCATCCGCGCCAGGTCCTCACGCGCGAGCAGATCCTGAAGGCGGTGTGGGGCTTCGACTTCGAGCCGTCGTCCAACTCGCTGGACGTGTACGTGATGTACCTGCGCCGGAAGACCGAGGCGGGCGGCGAGCCGCGTCTTGTGCACACGGTGCGGGGTGTGGGGTATGTGCTGCGGTCGGGTGGGGCGGAGTGAGGAAGGTTCTACGCCGGTTCCGCTCCCTGCCGATCCGGTCACGACTGGCGCTGCTCGTCGCGGCGGCGGTGGCGTTCGGAGTGGCGGCGGTTTCGGTCACCTGTTGGTTCATCGTGCAGGGGAAGCTGTACCAGCAGGTGGACACGCAACTCGAGAGCGCAGGATTCAGGTTCAAGGACGATGAGACGCTCAGGGCTCTGCTCGCCGCGTGCCCGAAGGACGTGACCGAGACATCCGGCGACATGCGGCCCAGGGACTACTACGTCCAGGTGGTGAAATCGGACGGCACAGCCTGCGTGTTCACCGATTCTGCGGGCGTCGTGAAGACCACGACCGAGGACTCGGATGTGGCCGCGGACCCCGAAACGAGCGTCCCGACCTTCCACAACAGCACCGACGCGGACGGCAACAACGTCCGCGTGCGAACCCTCCCCATCATGGTGGGCTTCGGCCCCACCTCTCAGCTCTACCCCGACGTCGCGCTGACGGTCGGCGTCTCCCTGAAGGACACCGAGAAAACCCTCAACGACCTCGCTCTCATCCTGCTCCTCGTCTCCGGCATCGGGGTCCTGGGCGCCGGGGCCGCAGGACTGGCCGTGGCCCGCGCGGGTCTCCGTCCCGTTGACAAGCTCACCGACGCCGTAGAACACGTAGCCCGCACCGAAGACCTCACCATCCGTATCCCGGTCGAGGACGACAGCGAGGACGAGGTCGCGCGCCTCTCCCGCTCCTTCAACTCGATGACGTCCGCGCTGGCGAACTCCCGTGAGTTGCAACAACAACTCATCGCCGACGCCGGTCACGAACTGCGAACCCCCCTCACCTCCCTCCGTACGAACATCGAGTTGCTCACCCGGAGTGAGGAGACGGGGCGGCCCATCCCCGAGGCGGACCGCAAGGCACTGCTTGCCTCCGTGAAGGCGCAGATGACCGAACTGGCCGCGCTGATCGGTGACTTGCAGACGCTGTCGCGGTCGGACGCGGGGACGCCGGCGGACCGCGTACAGGTGGTGTCGTTGCAGGACACGGTCGAGGCGGCCCTGCGCCGGGCCCGTCTGCGCGGCCCGGAGCTGACGATCACGGCGAACGTGGACCCCTGGTTCGTACGGGCGGAGCCCTCCGCGCTGGAGCGGGCCATCGTGAACATCCTCGACAACGCGGTGAAGTTCAGCCCCGAGGGCGGCGCGGTCGACGTGACCCTCAAGGGCGGCGAACTGACCGTACGGGACCACGGCCCGGGCATCCCCGCCGACGAACTCCCGCACGTCTTCGACCGCTTCTGGCGCTCCCCCAGCGCACGGGCGCTCCCCGGCTCGGGCCTGGGCCTGTCCATCGTGGCCCGTACGGTCCAACAGGCGGGCGGCGACGTGGCGTTGAGCCCGGCCGAGGGCGGCGGCACGGTGGCGACGATCCGGTTGCCCGGCGCCCCGACACCGCCGCCCGCGCTGGACTGACGCGGCCAGGAAGGGCCGGCCTCAGCCCGCCTGGGACGGGGCCTGCTTCATTCCGTCGACCACGGCACGGTTCTTGATGGCCATGGTGAAGTTCACCGTGCCGGGCTTGATCAGGACGCCCTCTTCCTTGATCTGCTTCACCTGGACATTGCGCGCGCCAAGGTAGACATGGGTCTTCTTGTCGAAGATCCACTCCTCGCGCTGCCCGCTGGTGTCGTCCAGCCGGGCCACCGCCACCCCGCGCCGGCCGGCCGCGTCCACCGCGTCGTCGACGACGACGACACCCGGGATCTTGGCGGCGGCCTCGAACAGCGCCGGGTAGAGCTCCGCCGGCGGGTAGCTCTCGGCGAGCAGGTCACCGATGGTGGCGAAGGCCTGCTGGTCGGGGCTGTTCCCCTGGCCCTTGGTCTCCTTGTAGATCTTGGCAAGGAGTGCGTCCGGGTCGGTGGTCAGCTTGGTCAGGTAGTCGTACGACGGGCTGCCCAGGTCCGCCTTCGGGGTGTTGCCCTGCTCGTCGGGCAGGGTCAGGGTCTCGCCCTCGGGGCTGTCGTTGACGGCGGGGTCGATCAGCCAGCCCTTGACGCCGTCCGGGGACTCCCAGATCTGCCGGCGGTGCAGTTCGTGGCTGGCCAGGCTGGACTTGTCGTCGACGGTCTTCACGAAGGTGTCGGCCAGCACGGACTCGACGTAGATGTACTGACCGGGCTTGACGGTCGGGTGGTCGCCCTCGGCCGCCGCCAGGGAGATCTGGTCGAGCAGCTGGGGCACGCCCTTCGTGGACGCGGTACCGACGTCGGTGGTCAGGGCCGGTCCGGTGGCCACACCGCTGTCCCGTACCCCGCTGCCGTCGCCGCCGACCGTCACCACTCCCGCGATGACCACCGCGGACAGGGCGGCCGCCATCGCGGGCAGCGTGATCGCGGGACGCGGCAGCCGGAACCGCCGGGCCTTCTGAGGCGCCGCGGCGGTCATCCCCGTAGCCCCCGTCGTCGCCGTGTGCTCTTCCCGCTGAACCTGCTCGTGGATCTGGGCCATCAGACGCTCCTTGTGGAACTGGTGGCGGCCCGTCGGCAGGTCACGCGCCGTCTGGGACAGGAGCTGTGCCTCCTGGTCCCACTCGGCAGAGTGCTGCCGGGACGTGTTCGCGTTCATCGGTTTCCTTCCTGTGCGGGCCGGATCGCATTTACGTGATCGCCTCTTGTCTGTCGTACGGGGCGGGCGCCTTCCCGTTTTTCGCGAACTTTCTTGAACGCGATGTCGGCGACAGGTCGGCTCAACTCCCCTTGAGGCACGGCCAGTTGAGGCATCGCAAGCTGGGCCTCGGCGATCGAGCGCAGTTTCTTGCGGGCGCGGGAGAGGCGGGAGGCGACCGTCCCGACGGGAATGCCGAGCGCCTCCGCCGCGGCCTCGTAGTCCAGGCCCTCCCCCAGGCACAGCGTGATGACCTCGCGCTCCGGTCTGCGCAGGCTCGCGAGCGCGGTGAGGGCCGTGGCGAGCCGCTGCCGGTCGTCGACGCGGTCGGCGACCTCCTCGGCGTGGTCGGGCACGGAGAGCTCGGCCGCGGCGGCGGCGTTCGCGGCTCGGCGGTAGCGCCGGTTGCTGCGGTACTGGTTGCGCGCCGTGTTCGTGGCGATGCCCAGCAGCCAGGGCCGCAGCGAGCCGCCCTCCGGGTCGACCCTGTCGCGCAGCTTCCACGCCTCCATGAAGGTCGCGGCCATCACGTCCTCGGCCGTCGACCAGTCCGCGGTCAGCCGGAACGCGTGGTTGTAGACCGCACGGGCGTACGCGTCGAAGAGTTCGGCGAAAGCGCTCGAATCCCCGGCCCGTATCCGGGTTCGCATATGAGTGGTCACCTCTATGAGCTGTACGGCGGGAGGGGCCGCCTTCCCGTGAGCTGCGTCACAGGGAAGGTGGGGCCGGGTTTGCCCGCGAGGCGAGGCCCGTGCGAGTCTCGGGCATCATCTCTCCGAAAGGCTGACCGCGATGCTCGGCATGGTTCCAGGTCTGGTCCTCGGCGACTTCTCCTCCCGCGCTTCGACGCGGGAGCGGTAGCCCTTCCTGCCAGACCTGCCAGACCTACGACCCCGTACCGCGATACCGCGAGACGGGCCGTCTGCCACGCACGGCGGCTACCCCACTTCTCCGCTCCTCGTCGAAGTGCTCTTCGTGCCCACCGCACGTTCGAACACGAGGAGTACGTCGTGTCCACGACGCCCACGATCAACTGGTCCGAAGACCGATCCGCGCGACCTGCCCAACCTGCCCGGCCTGCCCAACCTGCCCGATCCGCCCGCTGGCACTCGGAGAGCTGCGCACCGCCTCCCCGCCGGGTCGTAGTCGCCGACGACAGCACGAAAGCCGCCCTCGCATACCAACTGGCCTGCGAGGGAACGGCGTTGCTGTGGCAGGGCGACTTCCACAACGCACGCCAACTCCTCCAGGCGATGAGCCGCCGCATCGACCGGAAATCGAACCCCAACCGGCCCGATGCCACACCGGCCGATTCGTTCCACCTCCACCGCCGGGCCCGCGGCCACCGCGCCCGCGTACTGGGCAAACTCCTGGTCCTCCTGGAGGACGACCACTCCCTGGCCCTGCGCCGAGCACCCGACGTACGCCGGGCGTGCACCGAGGCGTACGGCCCACCGCGAGGCGACCGAGCGGTCTCCCTGACGGAGCTGCTGGGTGTCATCGGGGCACATCAGTGGCGCGAGAAGGGGGTGGAGGTGCCGGCCCTGGGAGCCGGCAGCCGCGTCCACCCCCACTACGGCGTGTTCTCCCCGGCGAGGGGCGAGTACGTCGGCCTGGTCGCAGAAGCACCACTGCCCGCGAACCCGCGTACGGCATTCGATCTCGGTACGGGAACGGGGGTGCTGGCCGCCGTAGTGGCCCGCCGGGGCCTCACCCACGTCGTGGCGACCGACATCAGCCCGCGCGCGCTGGCCTGCGCCCGCGAGAACGCCGACCGGCTGGGCCTCGCCGACCGCATCGAGGTCACCGGCCCCGCCCTCTACCCCGAGGGCCGCGCCGACCTGGTGGTCTGCAACCCGCCCTGGCTCCCCGCCCGTCCGACCTCGACCGTCGAGCAGGGCGTGTACGACCCGGACGGCACGATGCTCCACGGGTTCCTGCACGGACTGGCCGCCCACCTCAACCCAGGAGGCGAGGGCTGGCTCGTCCTGTCCGACCTGGCGGAACACCTGGGCCTCAGAACACGCGAGGACCTGCTGACCGCCATCACCACGGCGGGCCTGCGCGTGACGGCCCGCCTCGACACCAGCCCCCGCCACCCCCGAACCCGGGACACCACGGACCCACTCCACCGCGCCCGAGCCGCCGAAGTCACTTCACTTTGGCGCCTGATCCCCGACTGACGTCTCCGAGGTGAGACCGGCGGTGGAGTGAGCGAAGGGCAGCGCTCACTCACTGCCAGAAGATCTCTTCCACCACGATCTGGGGATCTTCGGTTCGGCGAACGAAGGTGTACTTCAGCCAGCCGTTTCCGTGGTCGAAGAAGCAGATGTGGCGGCCCTTCGGATCAGTGGACCGGCCCGGCATGACCCTTATGCCCTCGGGGAGCCCGGCATCAGCATCGATGCCGCGGAAATACGGGTCCTTCGCCGTGACCAGTTCGGCGCGCGCAGCGATCACGATCTCACGAACGTGATCGGGCAGTGCCTCGAAGGCGACAAGAGCGTCGAGCCGCCAGTCCGCCTGCCAGGGCGGCCCCATGAAGCCATCCGTCACTCGCCGGGCTCCAGCTCTCGGACCCGGTGGTGAATCTTCGCCGCCTCTTCGAGGAGGGCTTTGGCTTCGGCGATGTCGGTGCACTCGTACGCGGCTCGGTGTTCAAGATCGCGAACATGCGCGTCCAACTTGGGGTCGCGAGCGAGGGCGTACTCACCCCACCAGCGGGCCATGAACGCCGGCACCGGACCGAGATCGTAGGCGTCGGCGATCGCCCACTTCCAGTGCTCGTCGAAATCCGGGAGAAGTTCGGGAGTGTGCTCGGCGATGGCCTCGCGCAGCGCCTTCGGGGTCCGCTCGGGCATGGGGGGGATGACCGGATCGGATGCCTCAGCGTGAGCAGTCATGGCCGATGCCCTCCTTCGACGCGTCGTGTCTACGACCATAGCCGCGCTCACCGCGCCCGCGCGGATCGTCCGCGCACCGGCGCCGAGGGACACAGCTGATGAGCCGCTAAGGGGTTGGTGGTCGTGATCTCTGCCATGACGCAACCGTGGCGGGAACACACGCGTTCGCGTCTCGGTTTCCCGCTCGATTCACCCGATGGCGTTCACGCCGCCTCCCGCTTGACCCCCTCCATGAACGCGGACCAGGACAACGCGGAGAAGACCAGCGGTCGGGCTGCCGGGGTCTTGCTGTCACGCACGGGGACGAGGCCGGGGTGGCCGTGGGCCACCTCGACGCAGTTGTTCGCTCCCCCGTCGCTGTAGCTCGACTTGCGCCAGGCAGCGGTGCTGAGGTCGGGGGTGTACTTCATGACCTGTGTTCCTCCAGAACGCCCCTGATGAACGTCAGTGAGTCCGACGGGGACAGCGCCAAGTCTCGAAGCAGATCGTAGGACAAACGGTGGCGCAGAGCCTCCTCCGAGTCATCGATCAACTCACCGCCGCCGTTGCCTTCTTTGTAGGCAACGGCACCTCCGTCCTTCTGCCACAGCAGGGTCAGTGATCCGTCCATCAGGTGGTGCACCCCGGTGGCGAAGGGGAGCACCTGAATGACGACGTTGGGCCACATCGCGACGGCCTCGATACGAAGCAACTGGTCGTCCCAGGTCTTCGCGGTGGCCGCAGGGCGTCGGAGCGCGTACTCGTCGATGATGAAGCGGACGTTGGGCGCCGGATCCCGGCGCAAGAGAAGCTGCCGTCCCATACGCGCAGCGACCTGTTCGTCAAGTTCCTCGCCGTTGCCAGCTGTTGCCTGAGCGCCAGACAACACCCCGCGGGCGAAGTCCTCGGTCTGCAGCAGTCCGGGCACTCCGGGCGTGAACAGGTGCAAGACCCGCGCAGTCGCCTCCAGCCGCATGTACTCCTTGTACTTGTCCTTGAAGGCGTCGTGCCGCGCCACCTTCCAGAGCTGAACCAGCAGGTCACCGGACCCGTAGTAGCGGTCCAGGTCCTCCATGACCGCCAGCTTGGACAGCCGCTTGCCCGCTTCCAGGCGGCTCAGATAGCTCTTGTCGTACGCCGCTTCCTGGGCCAGTTGCCCCAGCGACTTCCCGGCCTTCTCCCTCAGGTGCCTAAGGGTCCGCCCGAGCCCCGCGAGCCCCGAATCCCCTGCCCCGTCAACAAGTTCGCCCACCGTCACCCCTAACCGTTGCCTGGCGCTCCAGACAACACCGACCCCCTTCCGCAGCGTACGTCGGAGCAGTGACGATCGAGACACGAACGGTAATCACCGCTCGTCAAAGCCCCCCTCCCGAGAAGGAGCACAGCCATGGGCGAACTCGTCACGAGGCTCTGCGAGTTGCTGTTGCGCGTACTGCTGCCCGCCCGAGGCCGACATCGGGCGACGCCCACCACCGCCCCGCGCGACAGACGCGAGCCGTGGGCGCCCGCCGCACCCGCGTGCCGCTGCCAACTCACCGTCGGAGCCCGGTCCTTCGAGTGGGACACACCCCTCGTACGCCCGTACCTCCGCGACGTGGAGGTGTCCGCATGACGGGCCCGCTGCGTCTGCTGCCGTGGACAACCCCGGAGAGCAAGCCCTGTTATCTGAGTACCGACAGCGAGGAGAGCAGGCTCTCCCGGCTCGCGGACGACCTGGAGGCGGCGCAACTGGACTCCGGCGAACAGGTCCTCACGGGAGCCAGAGCCGTACTCGCCGACACGGAGGCGGGCGAACGCGCCGTGCGCTTCGCGCTCACCAGGGCGGTGGAGTGCCTGGGAGACGTACTCCGCGTCGCGGTCAGCCGGGGTGCGCGCATCGAGGTAGCCGGGGACGACGGCGACGAGTGGTGACGCGACCGGCAGCGGTGCCGACTCAGTAGAAGCCGAGCATTCCGGGGGAGTCGATGTCCACTGTGACCACGCCTGGCGGATACGCACTCTCGTTGCCCGTGAGCAGGATCGACATCCCGGTGAACTCCGGGCGCGGCAGCGCGCAGTACAGAGCGTGACAGGTGTCCGCACCGCCATAGCCGTCGCGGAACATCGTGCCGACGCTGACGGCGGCGAACGTATCGAGGTTGTCGACCACGACCGAGGAGAAGGCGAGCACCCGCTGGGAGAGGTCCGCATCCTCGGATTCGGCCTGCATCAGACACAGGGCGGGTACGTTGAGGCGCTCGCCAGGGGTGCGCGCCATGTTCCCTGCCAGGAGGCTCAGCGTCTTGTGACCGTCCGCGAGCGCCCGGACCGCGCTGGTGTCGAGGATGATCACGCCGCCGCACCCCGGGCTGCCCGGACCTTCTCCGCGGCGATCTTGTAGATGTTGCCGAGCACGTCGGGCGCCCGGTCGAACTCCTCGTCGCTGAGGTCGAGGCCGATGGTGTCGCGCACGATCTCCCGGTCGGCCTGGAGCCTCTCGGCCCGTTGCTCCGCGGTCAACTGCTCGGCCGCCAGTTGCTCAACGAGCTGCCCCAGCGTGAGCCCCCTGTCCCTGGCCACCTGAGCGAGGTGGTCACGGGCTTCTTTGGACACCTGAATGGTTGTGTGCTGCGCCATGGAATCACCATAGCGGCGCCACGGTACGCCGGGGAGTGCCCTCACTCGGACGGAACACCTCCGAACACCTTTCCGCCGCGAGGCTGAGTTCCCTGCTCCGCCCCCTCAGCCCATGAACAGCCGCCCCATGGATGCCCCACAGGCAATACGCCTACTGTCACTTTCAAGCAGCCGGCGGCACGGGCGCGGAAGCGGCCGTGGAGCCGCCGTGGAAGGCACAGGCACACGTACAGGGAGAGCAGCCATGAGTGAAGAACTGCACGACCACGACAGGGGTCTCTCCTTCGACCTGCCCACGCTTCAGCGGCGGAAGATGATCCGGCTGCTGGCCGGTGTCGGCCTGGTGCCGCTGGTGGGATGCAGCAGCGACGACTCGGACGGCTCGGCCTCCGCGTCCTCCTCGTCCGGCTCCTCTGCCGGTTCGTCCTCGTCCGCCGCCTCCTCCGGGAGCGCCGAGTGCGAGACCATCCCCGGCGAGACGGCCGGCCCGTACCCCGGTGACGGCTCCAACGGGGTGAACGTCCTGAAGGAGAGCGGGGTCGTCCGCAAGGACATCACCTCCAGCTTCGGGACGGCGAGCGGCAAGGCGGAAGGGGTGCCGCTGACCGTCACCCTCACCGTCGTCGATGCCGCCTCCGGCTGCGATACGCCCAAGGAGGGCGCCGCCGTCTACCTCTGGCACTGCGACCGGGACGGCAGCTACTCCCTCTACTCCGAGGGCGTCACCGAGGAGAACTACCTGCGCGGCGTCCAGGAGACCGACGCCAAGGGGCAGGTCACGTTCACCAGCATCTTCCCCGCCTGCTACACCGGCCGCTGGCCCCACATCCACTTCGAGGTGTACGGCAGCCTGGATGACGCCACCAACGCCACGTCCATCACGGCCACTTCGCAGCTCGCCCTCCCCAAGGACGTATGCGACACCGTGTACGCGTCGGACGGCTACGACCGCAGTGTCCAGAACATGGGCCGGCTCTCCCTGGAGACCGACAACATCTTCAGCGACGGCTACGACCAGCAGCTGGCGACGACGAAGGGCAGCGTCGAGAAGGGCTACACGGCCACGCTCACGGTGCCCGTGTAAGCGCGACGGTGCCGGTGCAGGCGCGGCGCGCCCCTTGCGCCCAACGGGCCTCGCGGATTTTCTGAGGCATCTCTGATCCGGCCGCGATGTCCCCGTGACGTTCGCCGGGTTCGCTTCTTGTCGACCACCGGTGGCGCCGTTCCCCCTCTCCGCCGCCGGGTTCCGTCCTCCGGAGGAGAGCTCAGCGTGCGATCCGTACTCAAGTCGGCCCTCAAGAAGAGCGCCCTGGTGGCCGCGTCCACCGCACTCGCCGTGTCCGGTCTGATGACCGTCGCCGGGCCCGCCCGGGCGGCCGGGCCGGGCGGTGCCACGAACATCCGCGGTGTCGACCCCGGCGACACCGACTCGATGATCGAGCGGCTCTGCAACCAGGAGACGAGCCTGACGGGCGTCTACGGCGCACTCAACGTCGACACCGGCGAGTTCAAGACCCAGGACGAGTACCTGCGGGACGTCTTCGGCCTGTGGGAGCCCGCCGGGCCGTGGGAGCTCTTCCGCGGCTGGTGCGGGTACGCGCAGGCCTCGACCTGGTCCACCAAGGGGGCCGCTGTCCGCACCTCGCCGTGGATCGGCAACCGCGGGTCGAAGGACGACAAGGAAACCTTCGTCAGCAGCTACGGCACGAAGACGTTCGCCAAGAAGAGCGTCGGGGCCTCGATCAGCCTCTCCGCCGCGAAGAGCATCTTCTCCGGCACCGCGGGCGGCAGCTTCACCTACGAGTGGGGCTGGGAGAAGAGCTCGTCGTTCGAGCGCCGCAGCGAGAAGACGATCCCGCCGTGCACCCAGGTCGCCGTGACATGGACGCCGTACCAGCGTGTGGTGCGGGTGAACCCGGTCTTCTACGTCGAGGACTACCAGTGGAACAAGGGCGACGGCCGTAAGACCGTGCACAGTTGGCGCGACCGGGGCTACCAGACCATCTACTCGTACGGGTACTACATCGACGGCACCTCCGACAAGCTCCTCCCCAACGGCCAGCCCGACGGCCGTGAGGACAAGGTGGAGGAGAAGCTGGACCCGAAGACCTGCGCCCAGTAGGCGAGTAGGCGGGATCCCGGAAACAGGAACCGGGCGACAGGACCCGAGCAACAGGAACCCGGCAACCTTTCCGTGCGGGGCGGCGACTCACCAGCGATCCGACTCCCCCACCCCCCGCACGGAAGGTGCGCCGCATGAGTGAGCGCCGCGGCAAGGCGACTGCCGGACCCCGCCACCGCAGAAGGAGGACCGCGCTGACGGTCGGCATCCCACTGGCCCTGACCGCCGCCGTGACCACGACCTACGGCACGGGTCTCGGCGTCTTCGGCGAGAGCGCCCAGCAGACGGCGTCCGCCGCCACCAACGCCGGCAGCGCCACCGCGGCGACAACGGCCACCACCGCTGCCGCCGCACCGGCCTGGGCCGCCGACACCGCCGACGGCTTCGCCTCCGTCAACTCGCTCGGCCAGAAAGGCACTTACGGCGGTCGCGGCGGCCAGACGGTCACCGTGAAGACCCTCGCCGACCTGGAGAAGTACGCGACCGCCGAGGAGCCGTACGTCATCGTCGTGGCCGCGGCGATCACCATGAACCCGGTCGGCAAGGAGATCAAGGTCAAGTCCGACAAGACCATCGTGGGCCAGGGCACGTCCGGGCAGATCGTCGGCGGCGGCTTCTTCCTCGGCACCGGTGTGCACAACGTGATCATCCGGAACCTGACGATCCGTGACTCCTACCAGGGCGTCTGGAACGACAAGGACCACGACTTCGACGCGGTCCAGATGGACGGCGCGCACCACGTGTGGATCGACCACAACGACCTGCGCCACATGGCCGACGGGCTCATCGACGTCCGCAAGGACAGCACCAATGTGACGGTGTCCTGGAACAAGTTCAGCGACAACAACAAGACCTTCGGCATCGGCTGGACCGAGAACCTCGTCACCGACATCACGATCCACCACAACTGGTTCCGCGAGACCGAGCAGCGCAACCCGTCCACGGACAACGCGGCCCACGCGCACCTCTACAACAACTACCTCCAGGACGATCGGGGCACGACCATCAAGTCGTCCTACGGCAACTACTCGCGCGGCAGCACGAAGATGGTCCTGGAGAACAGCTGCTTCCAGGGCATGAACAACCCGGTCACCAAGGACTCCACGGCGGCCATCGTCCAGCGCGGCAACACCTTCTCCGGCACCAGCGGCCGCAACGAGAGCGGCGGCACGGCCTTCGACCCCAAGTCGTTCTACGGCTACACGCCGGACAGGACGGCGGACGTGCCCGCCCTGCTCACGGCCGGCACGGGACCGCGTACGACGATCGGCACCGTGACCGGCACCGCGGGCGCGGCAGGCACCAAGGCGGCTGCCGGGGCAGCGGCCGCCACCCTCACCGTGGCCAAGGACGGCTCGGGCCAGTTCACGACCGTCCAGGCCGCCGTCGACGCCGTCCCCGCGAACAACCCCTCCCGCGTGGTGATCTCGGTCGAGCCGGGCACGTACCGCGAGACGGTCAAGGTCCCGGCGAACAAGCCGCACGTGACCGTTCAGGGCGCGGGCGCCAGCCGCAAGGACACGGTCATCGTCTTCAACAACGCGGCCGGTACGGCGAAGCCCGGCGGCGGCACGTACGGCACGAGCGGCAGCGCGACCGTGGCCGTCGAGGCCGACGACTTCCAGGTCCGCAACCTGACGATCAACAACGACTTCGACGAGGCGAGGAACCAGAGCCTGAGCGGTCACCAGGCCGTTGCCCTGCGGACGGCCGCCGACCAGGTCCTCCTCGACGGGATCATCGTCGACGGCGACCAGGACACCCTGCTCCTGGACACCGCGGCCAAGGACAGGCTCGGCCGGGTCTACGTCACCAACTCCTACGTCAGCGGCAACGTCGACTTCGTCTTCGGCCGCGCGACCGCCGTGATCGACCAGTCCGTCATCACCCTGAAGAAGCGCTGGGACGGCACGTCGGCGGGGTACATCACCGCGCCCAGCACCACGGCCGACCGCAAGGGCATCCTCATCAACCGCTCGGTCGTCAACGGTGACGTGTCCGCCGGGAGCTTCTTCCTCGGCCGCAACTGGCACGCGGGCGGCGACGCGACCCTGCGTCCGCAGACCACGGTCCGCAACTCCACGCTCAGCGCCGCGGTCAAGTCGACCCCGTGGTCGGACATGGGCGGCTTCTCCTGGAAGAACGACCGCTTCGCCGAGTACAGGAACACCGGCCCCGGCTCGGGCGCCGCGAGCAGCGACCGCCCGCAGCTGACCGACTCCCAGGCCACCGGCCAGGAGGTCGCGGACTGGCTGGGCACCTGGAACCCGACCGCCTGACGACGGCCCGACGCAACGCCGTCACGACGGTCGACACCCGTCCGGCTGGGGAGCGCGAGCCAAGAGCCGCTCCCCAGCCGGCCCCCCCCTACCCGGCCACTCCCTTACGGGCACGGTTGCGGCAACAGCCTCGTGGTCGTCTCCGTGTCCACACCCACGCCCACCGGCAGCGGGCCCGCCGGCCGCGCGTACACCCCTCCGCGCGCCATCAGCTCCTCGTGCGTGCCCTCCTCCACCAGGTGCCCACCGTCCACGACCAGGATCCGGTCGGCGTCGGGGCGAGCGTCAGATCATGGGTGATCATCAGGGTCGTACGGCCGGACACCAGTCGCCGCAGCGGCTGTACGACCCGGCGGGCGGCGGGCCTGTCGAGTCCGGTTGTCGGTTCGTCGAGTACGAGGACGGGGGCGGCCCGCAGAATCGCGCGGGAGATGGCGATGCTCTGGAGCTGCCCGCCGGAGAGGGCGGCCGTGCCGGGAGCGATCTGCGTGTCGTACGCGTCCGACAGCGCGCGGACGAAGGCGTGGGCGTCCGCGGCCCGCGCGGCCCGCTCGATCTCCTCGTCGGTCGCGCCCGGCCTCCCGCACGCGACGTTCTCGCGGATCGTGCCGTGCAGGACGAACGTCCCAAAGTGCGGCCGGCAGGTCCTGGACGTGCCGGAAGACACCCGCGCGCAGCCGCAGCACGAATCTCTCCGCCGTCCACGCGGCGAGCGAGTTCCCGAGGTATCCGACGACCGCCCCGAGCACGGCGACGCCCAGCCAGGCCCCGGCCGGACCCCAGAAGGCCGAGAGCGAACCGGCCTTCAGGGCGTGGTCGTTCAACTCCGCGAAGAGCAGGATCGAGGCCGTCTCCGCCAGCGCCGGCACGATCACGCACGCGACGATCAGCACCAGCCACCTGCGGTCGCCGCGCGTCAGCGGCCAGAACCGCGCGAATGCCTCCCGGACTTCCCGCATGCCGTTCAATTCCCTTCCCTCACCGGAAAATGGCCGAGGCGGGGTCTCCGGAACGAATCCGGAGACCCCGCCTCGTGGCCGTGCCTACTTCGTGCCGACCGGACGACGCTGCGGCTTCTTGGCACCGTGCTTCGGCGCGGGCTTGGCAGCCTGCTTCCTGGGGGCCTGGGCGGGCTTGCGGGACTTCTTGACGGGGGCGATCCTGTGGAAGCTCATGGAATCTTCTCTTGGGACTTACAACGGCTGACGCAATGAGGTGGATCGGTCCGGCCTGCCGCGGCCGGAGCGGTAGTTGAGCAGGCATGACGTGCCGGCGTCGCCTGCGGGGTGCCTGCGAGCGCCCGCCGCGGCACCCCGCACGGCACGGGACTGGGCACGGCTCATTGCGTCAGCCGTTGTTGTCGCAGCGGGTCAGACCAGGGCGTTCTTGTAGAACAGGTTCGAGCGGCGGTCGCCCGAGGCCCCCGAGGCGAAGCCGAGGAAGAGGCGGACCTCGCCGTCCGCTGTCCGGTAGACGGCCAGGCCTTCCGGTTCACGGAAGTCGAGGGACTCGCCTGCTTTGGTGAGGACCGGCCCCTGTTTGATCGCGCCGGTGTTGAGGTCGATGCTGGTGATCTCGGAGTCAACAACGCCTCCGTTCGCCTCGTACGATGTCCCGGTCATGGCGTAGAGGTACTGGCCGTACGCTGCGTATCCCTGGAAGGTCGGTGACTGCGTGGGCAGGCTCGGCTGCTTGAAGTTCGCGAGCGGCGAGCTGAAGTCCCCGTTCGCCGCCGCTGCGAGGCCGTAGACCGCTATGTGCTTGCCGTCACTCAGGTGATAGCGGACGATCAGCCGGTTGTTGACCGGGTCGATGGAGCAGGTGTGCTCAGTGGCCGCCGACACCGGGGTGTACTTCGTCAGCGCGGATGACGTGTTCGACAGGGTCGTACCGCTGGTGAACTGGAACCGGGCGAGCCGCTTGCCGTAACCACCCGGGTTCGCCTCCACCTCGGTCCACAGATACGTCGACGAGCCCACGCCCTGCGCGCCGAAGGCGACTCCGTGGCCGAAGCCCGTCAGGTACATGTGTCCGACGTAGTTGCCGGAGAAATCGAGCTGCGTGACACACAGATCACCGGCCGTCTCGGATGTGCCGTTGCGGCGCTGCGCGACGAACAGCCGCCGGTTGACGTTGTCGAACGCGAAGCCCTGCTGCACGGTCACGTCGCGGAGCGACTTGCCCCGGTAAAGGTCGTACGACGGCTGCGTCAGATCGAAGCGCTGCGACCCCGGCACCGCGGCCGCCGCAGCTCCCGCACCGTATCCGAGGCCCATCGCGGCGATACCGAGTCCGGTGCCCGCGCGCAGCAGCCCCCGCCTGGTCAGGGTGGTCTGCGGTTCTTGTCCCATGGGTGTCCTCCCGTAGCGATTCATACGTGGTCGGAGCACGGGGCAGACCGCGCTCCGACGAACGATCAAGATAGAGCGCCCCATGGCGGGTACGCACACGGTGGAGGGCGGCGGTCCGGAACAGGGCACGGGCGCATGCTCCCCTCGGCATCGCGCCGCACGCGAACGGCTTTCCCCCGCAGGCCCCCTGACGAGCAGTCACTGATGCAAAAATCACATTGACATCCAAGATCACGAGTGCGCTACGCTGCGGCCGATCAAGAGCCCGCCGGGGAACGGACTTTCCCAAGGCCGAGACAGAGGCGGGCTCATTCGGAAGGAACGGGGATGTCACGTGAAACTGACCAAAGCAAGGGCCGCCTGCGTCACGCTGTGTGCGTTCGGTCTGGGATTCGTTACCGCTAATTCCGCCTCCGCCGCGTCATTCAGCTACGGCGCCTATGAGGGCGGCGGCTGGGGGTACTGGCAGGAGGACCCGGGCCCCGACCCGATGGGCTACGGCGATGCACCGGGCGACTCCATAGGCGCCTGCGACATGAAAGCCGACGGCTGGGGCATCGAGGTCCGCCTCGACATCGGCCGTGACGGCGACATCGACCGCAAGGTCAGCACCCGCGGACAGGACTCGCCCTACTGCTCGGACTGGAAGAGCGGCGACATCAAAGAAGGAACCCCGGTCCGCGTGTGGGTCGTCAAGGTCCGCGGCACGACGGACTACCACCCGGTCTACAAGGACGGCAACGCGTAGGCACATCCTGCCTGGCCCGGGTGGGCCCGGAGCCGTGGATGGCTTTCAAGGTCGGCGTCCTGGCCCGAGAAGGGCGCACGCACCCATGTATGAACTGTGAACCAGCAAGATCGTCTCGTCCGGGGGGAAACACACATGACCCGAATACTCAACCGCGTTCCGGCGATCCTGGCGGCAACAGGCCTTGCCGTCAGTGCTGTTGTCCTCACCGGTGCGCCGGCCCAGGCCACTGAGTTGTGCAGTGGCAATACCTGGGTGAGGGAGTTCGACACTCCGAACGAGAACATCGACGTGGAGTACTCGTTCTGCGTCAACAAGATCGACGGCAAGTACCGCAGCGCCGGCTACGGCCGTGTCGTAGACGGCGGAGGTAGCCGGAAGGTCGACTCCTTCAAGGTCGAGTCCCGGCTCGAGAAGAACGACGTCGCGGTCTCCAAGCGCACGTGCGACTTCACGAACCAGGTCAACAGCACGGACACGTCGAACATCGACTGCTACTCGCCCTGGTACGAGCCCAACGGCACCTACACCGGTGACGGCCGGATCTACATCGACATCGACAACGACGGCAAGACGGGCACCTGGTACGACCTCCCCGGCTCAGTCTCGATCTCATGAACAGCTGACAGCTGACAGCTGCCGCGACGCGCCGCCTCACAAGGCGCGTCGCGGGAGACTCGTTATCGTGTCAGCCGTTGTTGACCACCCAGGGCTCACTTGCCGACGGTCAGCCCCTGGCCCGTGACCCGCACCCTGATCCCGTCCTTCTGCACGCGCACGTCCCGCAGGGTCAGTTCGCCCTTCGGGGGCTTCGGGAGGCGGAAGCCGATGGAGAGGCGGTCGACGAGGGCGGGGCGGGTCAGGCGGGAGAGCCCGTCGAGGAGGGCCAGGTCGAAGCCGAGGCGCTTGAGGAGCTCGGGGTTCTCCACGGCGAGGTCGATGAGGTTGACCTTCATCAACTGGCCGGCGAAACGCGGGGAGCCGGTGAACTCCTCGAACTTGGAGTCGTCGCTCAGCGCCTCCTGGACCGCGGAGTCCGGCACACCGATGCGCTTCGCGATCGACGGCACCGACAGCAGCTCCTTGGCCTTCTTCTTCTCCTTCGCGAGGCGTGTGGCGGACTTGCGGGTCAGGTGCAGGCCCTGGGACTCGCGGGTGCCGGGACGGAAGGTGGCCAGGTCGCCGATGTCCAGGCGCATTCCGCCGACCTCGGTCGAGATACCGCGCTCGCCGTCCCGCCTGATCCGCGCGTCGGCCCGCATCCGCAGGTCGTGCCCGGCGACGGGCAGCACCCCGCGCGCCCGCACCTCGTCGCCGCCGTGCCCGGTGAACGTCATCTGGGACGCGCCGAGTTCACGGTTCAGGTCGTCGAAGGAGAGCAGCACCTCGCCGTCCAGCTCCGGGATCCGGACGCCGCGCAGGGAGGTGGGGCCGCCGTCGACCCGTACGCCCGTCGCGGTGGCGGAGACCTTCGCCAGGGAGACCCGGTCGGCCGCCACGTCCGGGACGGTGACCGACACGGAGTCGAGCCGCTGGTCGAGGATCTGGGTGACGAAGGGGAAGCCGTCGATCTCGACCTCGGGGGCCGCGCTCAGCTTCAGCTGGTCCCTGACCTTCTCGGCCGCCGTGCGCTCGGCGTACAGGAGCGCCCAGCGGTCGCCGAGGGCGAGGAAGGCCGCGAGGACGAGCACCGCGATGACGGCCTTGACGGCGAGGGACAGTCCGGTGAAGGGACTTCGCCGGCGCCGACGGGTGCGACGGCGGGGGCGGGCCCCGGAGTCCCGGCGGTCGCGGGAGCCCCGGCGGTGGTTGGGCGGTGCCCACTCCGCCTCCCGCTCGGCCCCCTCGGTCACGGCGGGCTCCTCCACCTGGAGGAAGTCCTCAAGGGGTCCGTCGTCGAGGGCGGCGAGATCCTCGTACGGGTTCGGAGGGGAGTGAGAATGCGCCGCGATGGGGTGGGGGGTACGCATCAACTGATTCGACCATGCGTACCAACCCCACCCGCAACTTGAATAGGCGGTTTGCGATCTACCTCACGGACAGATCGCCGTTACCGGGTGGCTACTTCACGACGGTGATCCGGTCGGCCGCGGGCGGCGCGATCGGGTTCGTGGCCGAGGAGTTCGCCAGCAGGTACTTCTCCAGGGCGGCGAGGTCGTCGTCGCCCACCAGGTCGCCGGTGCCCTGGCCCAGGGTGGTGAAGCCGTCGCCGCCGCCCGCGAGGAAGCTGTTCGTCGCGACGCGGTAGGTGGCGGCCGGGTCGATCGCGGCACCGTTCAGCTTGACCGAGCCGGTGACGACCCGGTCGGCGCCGGTCTTGGTCAGGTCGAGCGTGTAGGTGAGGCCCTTCGAGACCTGGAGCACCTTCGGCGAGGCCGCGTTCACGCCGGTGACCTGCTCCTTGAGCACCTGGACGAGCTGGGCGCCGGTGAAGTTCTGCAGGTTCACGGTGTTGGCGAACGGCTGGACCGTGAAGCCCTCGGCGTAGGTCACCACGCCGTCGCCCTCGGTACCCTTGGCCGCGAAGGTGAGGGGCGCCCGGATACCGCCCGGGTTCATCAGCGCCAGGTCGGTCTCGGGGTCCAGCTCCTTGCCGTACGAGAGCTGCGCGTCGGCGATCAGGTCGCCGAGCGGGGACTCGGTGCCGGAGCTGGCGATGTCGCCCGAGATGTACCCGATGGGCCTGTTGCCGACCGGCGCGGCCAGGGTGTTCCACTTGGCGATCAGCTTGGTCATGTCCGGTGCCTTGGCCACGTCACGGGTCACCGCGTGGTTGGCGGAGGAGACAGCGGTCCGGGCGATGTCACCGGTCCAGCGGTCGTACTTGAGCGTCGTGTCGGTGTAGAGCCGGCCGAAGGACGCGGCCGAGGTGACCGTGCGCGGGTTGCCCGCCGGGTCGTCGATCGTGCACGCGTACGCCTGGTGGGTGTGGCCGGTGACCAGCGCGTCGACCTTCGGGGTGACGTTCTTCGCGATGTCCACGATCTGACCGGATATGCCGGCACCGGCGCCCGGCGAGTCGCAGTCGTAGTTGTACGACGCCGAGGCCGGCTGTCCGCCCTCGTGGATCAGCGCGACGACCGACTTGACGCCCTGCTTCTCCAGCTCCTTGGCGTACTTGTTGATCGTCTCGACCTCGTCCTTGAACTTGAGGCCCTTCACACCCTCGGCGGAGACGACACCCGGGGTGTCCTCAAGGGTCACGCCGATGAAGCCGACCTTGACGCCGTTCCTCTTCCACACCGAGTAGGGCTTGAGGATCGGCTTGCCGGTCTTCTCGTTGAGGACGTTCGCCGCGAGGTACGGGAAGTCCGCGCCCTCGAAGGTCTCGCCGTCGGCGAAGCACCCCTTGGTCGGGTGGCAGCCGCCCTTCTGCAGGCGGGTCAGCTCCTTGGAGCCCTCGTCGAACTCGTGGTTACCGACACTCGTCACGTCGAGGTCGAGCTTGTTCAACGCCTCGATGGTGGGCTCGTCCTGGAAGAGCCCGGAGACCAGCGGCGAGGCGCCGACCAGGTCACCGGCGGCCGCGGTGATGGAGTACTTGTTGCCCGCTCGGGCCTCGCGCAGATGCGTCGCGAGGTACTCGGCACCGCCCGCGTCGACCGTCTTGGTGGTGCCGTCCGGCTGAAGTTCGGTGACCCGGCCGGAGGATCCGGCCGGCGGCTCCAGGTTGCCGTGCAGGTCGTTGAAGGAGAGCAGCTGGACGTCCTGGTAGCGGCCCGGCTTCTGGTGGCCGGGCTTCTTGCCCGTCTCGCCCGCGGACGCCGGCATCGCGGCGACGAGGGCGCCGACGGTGGCGACGCCCGCGGCCGCCGCGAGGAAGCGGGTGGTCCGGCGTCTGCGTCGGTAGGGATGAGGTGTGGCTGACATGCGCCCCCCTGTGGGTCGGCTGATATGTGGGCCCCGTCCCGGCGCAGCCTAGGGTCAACGCGCGTAGCGCGACAGGGGGTTCGGGGTTACGGACTGGTTGCCGCGCGGGGCGATTCACCGCGAACCGGACAGGTCGCGCGCCGACGGCGCACTCTCGGCGCACTCCCGGCGCACTGGCCGCGTCCTCACTCGTCGGGCCACTTCGCCATGAACCGGACACGTCGTACTCTCGTACTCATGACCAGCGAAGACACCGCACCGGCTGTCCCGGCCCGCTCCCTCGACATCCTCTCCGCGCTGAGCCCCGAGCAGACCGAGGCCGTGCTCGACCTCCTCGCGGAGGCCGCCCGGGCCGACGGACAGCAGGCGGTGTCCGAGCAGGGCCGGCTGCAGCTGCGCGGCGGCGCCCGGGAGGGGGTCCGGCATCTGCTGCTGACCTCCCAGGACCGGCTCGTCGGGTACGCGCAGTTGGAGGACACCGATCCCGTCGAGGCCCCGGCCGCCGAACTGGTGGTCCACCCGGCGCACCGCGGGCACGGCCACGGGCGGGCGCTCGGCAACGCGCTGCTCGCCGAGTCCGGCAAGCGGGTGAGGGTCTGGGCCCACGGCGGCCACTCCGCGGCCCGCCATCTCGCCCAGGTCCTCGGCCTCACGCTCTTCCGCGAACTGCGGCAGATGCGGCGGCCGTTGACGGACCTCGACCTGGCCGGGCCGAAGCTTCCCGACGGCGTGCACGTACGGACGTTCGTACCCGGCGAGGACGACGCGGCGTGGCTCGCCGCGAACGCCGCCGCCTTCGCCCACCACCCCGAGCAGGGTTCGCTCGGCCGGCGGGACCTCGACGACCGCAAGGGCGAGCCGTGGTTCGATCCGGCCGGGTTCTTTCTCGCCTTCCGGGACGAGGAGCTGATCGGGTTCCACTGGACGAAGGTCCATGCGGAGGAGGGGCTCGGCGAGGTGTACGTCGTGGGCGTACGGCCCGGGGCTCAGGGGGGTGGGCTCGGCAAGGCCCTCACCACGATCGGGCTTCGGTATCTGGCGGGGCGGGGGGTGCCGACGGCGATGTTGTACGTCGACGCGGACAACACGGCTGCGGTGGCTGTCTATGAGCGGCTCGGGTTCGTCACGTACGAGACGGATCTGATGTATCGGACGGAGTCCTGAACCCGGGGGCTACGGACCGATTCACAGTCACGGCCGGTGGGGGCTGGTCGCGCAGTTCCCCGCGCCCCTGAAGGGGCGCTGTCTACTGGGCCCTGCCCGCAAGCGAGCCCAAGCGCCATGCCCGTAGCGGCTCCACGCACGCCCTCGTGCCCACCGCCAGTGCCACTGTCAGGAGCATTGCCCACCGTTCGTGGGTGGTGGTCCAGCGGAGGTCGTCCGGGGGGACCAGGAGGGCCCAGCCGTCGGGGAGGAGGAGGAACGCGGCGGCCGCGGTGGACAGGAGCCAGGTGGACACCGCCACTCCCGGCTCGGTGACGGTCGAGCGCTGGATGATCAGGGCCGCCCCGGCGAGGGCGAACACGGCGGTGGCGATCGCCTCCAGGGTGAGGGCGCCGACCGGCGGCCGGGCCTCCTCGGGTACGAGGAACACCGCCGCCGTCCAGCAGAGCGCGGCCCACGGGGCGGCGAGTGCCACGCGCAGGCCGACGCGCAGCGGGCGCCTGACCGGCACCGCCGAGGTGATGTGCCGGGCCGGGTCGTCCAGCAGGAACGCGA
>NZ_JAPWHT010000138.1:0-22225 GCF_027270795.1 Streptomyces sp. ActVer | reverse complement strand
GATGGGCGGGCTCGGCCTGGTCTCCGTGCTGCCGACGCCGACGCTGGTCGGGGCCGGTCTGCTGGTCACGGTCTTCGCCTCGCTGCTCTGGCTGGGCCGTGAGCACCGGGCCCTGCTGCTGGTCACTCTGCTGGCCACCGTGGTGTCGCTGCACGCGCTGCCCGCGGTCATCGAGACCGAGCCGCGGTTCGCGACGGCCTGGCAGCACCTCGGGTTCATCGACTACATCGACCGGACCGGGTCCGCCGTGCCGGACCTGGACGCGCGCTGGAGCTGGCCGGGCTTCTTCGCGGGGGCCGCGTTCGTCGCGAAGGCCTGCGGGATCACCGACCTCACCGAGGTCATCCGCTGGTGGCCGACGGCCATGCAACTCCTCTATCTGGCACCGCTGTTCCTGCTCGTACGCCATATGCGCGCGAGCTGGCGGGCCAAGTGGACCGGCATCTGGATCTTCGTGCTCAGCGGCTGGGTCGGTCAGGACTACTTCTCGCCGCAGGGCTTCACGTACCTCCTCTATCTCGTCTTCGTGGCGATCCTGCTCGTGTGGTTCCGGGCGCCACGGGTGCTGTGGACGAAGGCGCGGCCCGGCGAGCTGGAGGTCGAGCCGACCGACCGGCGCCAACGGGCCGTACTGCTCATGGTGTTGATCGGGCTGTTCATGGCGACCGTCCCGGCGCACCAGCTCACGCCGTTCGTGATGCTGGGCGTCCTCGCGGTCCTGGTCCTGATCGGCCGCTCCGAACTGCGCGGCCTGCCCATCCTGTTCGCCGTCGTGGTCTCCGTGTGGATCGGCTTCCTCGCCGAGCCGTACTGGTCGGGGCACTTCGACGAGCTGTTCGGCGGGGTCGGCGGTGTGGGCAGCAACGTGTCCTCGTCGGTCTCCGGCCGTATCGGGGAAGGCAGTTCGTCCCACAAGCTCGTGCTGTACGCGCGTGTGGTGCTGGCCGGCGGTGTGATGGCGCTTGCCTGCTGGGGCTGGTGGCGGCGGCGCGACCACAAGTACCGCGAGCGGTCGCTGCTGGTCCTCACGTTCGTCCCGTTCCTGGGCTTCGGCATGCAGTCGTACGGCGGCGAAATGGCGCTGCGCGTCTTCATGTTCGCCCTCCCGGGGGCGGCTCTGCTCGCCGCACTGGCCCTCTTCCCGCGCACCGGCGTCACCGAGAAGGAACGGGACAAGGACCGGGTGAGCCTCGCCCCGCTCGCCGCGCTGATGGCGGGCCTCGTCCTGATGGGCGGCTTCCTGGTGGCCCGCTGGGGCAACGAGCCTTTCGAGCGGATCCGGCCGGGCGAGGTCGCCGGCATGGAGTACGTGTACGCGCACGACAAGCCGACCGTGCGGCTGCTGTGGCTCAGCGACGACACGGTGAACAACGTGACGCCCGCGATGCCTTGGGGCGCCCGGGACATGGAGAAGGTGGAGTACCTGCCGACGCTGGCGCCGCCCGATCCGGTCCTGGTGTCGGGCCTGGTCAAGTCCCTCAAGGACGCGGGCCCGAACTCGTTCCTCATGGTCAACCGCAGCCAGGTGACCTACCTCCAGCTGGACGTGGGCTACTCCAAGACCTGGGACACCCGGCTCGTCCACAACCTCGACGCCCGGCCGGAGCTCCGCAGGACGTTCGCCAACGACGACGTGACGATCTACGCGCTGCGCAAACAGCCGGACGGCAAGGTCCCCGAGCCCGACCCCGGTCCGATCGGACCCCAGGTGACCTGGACACCCTGGTCGGTCGTCGGAGGCCTCGCGGCGATCGCCCTGATCGTGCTGCTGACGACCCGCGAGGTGGTGCGGGTGGCCGTACGGCCCAGCGTGCGGCAACTGCAGTGGCTCCAGGGCAGTTTCTGGTTCTCACTGCCGTTGCTGGCGGTGCTGCTGGCTTCGCTGATACAGAGATTCCTGACGATGGCCTGAGGTGACGATGGCTTGAGGTGACGATGGCTTGAGGCGGGGCTCCGCCGTCGGACCCGCCCGGGGCGACCAGCCCCGTCTCGTAGGCGATGACGACGGCCTGGGCCCGGTCGCGCAGGGCGAGCTTGGCGAAGACGTGCGCGACGTGGGTCTTCACCGTGGCTTCACTGAGCCCCAGTTCACGGGCCAGTTCAGTGTTGGACAGGCGCGGCCCATATGGGTCAGCACCTCGCGAGTCTGGTCGGCATCCCTCTCGGCGTCCTCGGCCACCACTTCGTCGTGCCGCGGAGCTTCCGGGCGGCGGACATCGCCGTCCCGGACTCGATGATGGCCGTCTGGCAGGCCCCGGCCCTCGCCGCCCTGGCCCTGGCGGGCGTCACGATCGCGGCCGTCGGAGCACTGGTCCCGTCCCGGGCGGCGGCACGGCTCACCGTGGCGGAGGTGCTGCACAACGAATGACCGGGGTGACGGGCCGCCGGCCCGGTGGCTCCGCGGCCGAGTGGCCGGCCGGGACGGCGGCGCCCGGCCACGCACCCCGCCGACTCGGTCATCCACCCGCCAACTGTCTCAGCGGCCGAGCCACTTCACCTCGTACGCCCCCATCTCGAACCGCTTCCCATCGACCTCCGCACTGATCTTCCGGTCAAGGGTGTTCACGACGAGGACGGCCTTGTCGTCGGCGAGGACCCGTACGTTGGGCTTGTCGTCCGCGGCGACGGAGACCTGCTCGTACTTGGTGCCCGGCGGGAACTCCTTGTCGAAGCGGGAGATGAGGTCTAGCATCGACAACGCCTTGCCGCCGCCCGCGCGGTCGGTCGGGGTCCACAGGCAACCCGGGCAGGTGGCGCCCTTCTCGGTCTCCGGGTTCCAGTAGAAGGCGGAGGTCGTGCCGCCGCGGGCCATCGCGATCAGGCCCGAGGCCTGGACGGCCACGCGGTGCGGCTCGGACCAGCCGTCGCGGATGTCGTCGCCGTCGGCGAGCTCCACGTAGTACTCGGCCCACCACAGCGGCAGATCACCGGTCTGCTCACGCACCCACCGGCTGACGGCCGTGAACTTGTCGGTGGCCCCGAACTCGTCCGGCAGCAGGTCGTCGTCCTTGGTGTAGCTGGACCCGTCGACGACGACGAAGTCCGCGCCTGCCTTGTGCTTGTTCCAGTACTCGAAGGCGTCGAGGATCCGCTGGTCCATGGTGCCCCAGCTGCCCTTCAGCGTCGTCGACGCGTTCTCCTTCTGGCGCGGGTCGAGGCTGTCCATCACCAGATAGGGCCCGCCGACCTCGATGTCCTTGTCGACCTTCTTGAGCGCCTTGTAGACGAGGTTGTACAGCTCGGTGTAGCCCTCGTAGTCCCAGCGGGCCTCGGCGTCGTTCCAGAATCCCTTGAACTCGTTCCAGACGATGAAGTGCCGTACGTCCGGATAGCGCTTGGCGACGGTCGCGGCGAGGGCGGCGTAGTCCTTGTAGTGGGCGCGGTCCGGCGCCGTCTCCAGTGCCGCCTGGCTCCAGTCGGTCTTGTCGGAGCCGGGTTTGCCGCCCTTCATCCAGTCCGGGGCGCAGCACAGCGTGACCACCGGCGTGCCGCCCGTCTCCCGGACGAAGTCGATCCGGCGGTCCATGTCCTCGAAGTCGTACCGCCCCTTGACCGGCTCGGGGTTGTCCGCGCCCCAGCCCATGATGTGCTGGATCTGCGGCAGGGGCTGCTCGCCGAGGCGCTTCTCCACCCGCTTCGTGGCGGCGCCGCTGCCCTCGTCCGCGCTGAACTGGGTGTGGGTGAAGCCCCAGCCGACCTCGGGCCTCGGCTCCGACGGGGGAACGGCCGGCGTGCCGTGCACCTTGTCGCCGTCGCGGGTCGTGCCTGCCTCGCTTCCCGTGTCGCCGGGAAGTGTGTTGATCAGGGTCAGCACCAGGGCGAGAGCGGCCACGCCCACACCGAGCAGAGCGGTGAACCGCCACCGCCGAGCCCCCGAATTCCACCCATGACGTCCCATCAAGGGCAACAGTAACGGCGGGGGTCAGCGGTAGAACAGGTTCCGTCGACCACAGCCCTGTAACAGGACGGAGGGGATACACAGGGGATGCACAGGGGATGCACAGGGCCCTCGGGGACCGGCCGACACGCAGTGACACGTTTCCCTCCGGCGCGCCCCTCCCGTATGCCCCCTCCGATATGCGCCCTCCGATATGCCCCCTTCGGTGCGCAACGCGGAAACCGGATGCACGGGTCGCCCACGTGACGGATCATGGCGGCATGTCTGCGAACCCACACGACGCTCTGCCGATCCGGCTCAACGTCGACGACAGCGACTCACCGTCGGACGTCGTCGACGCGCTGTTCCTCGGCCGCTTCGCGACGGGCGAGCAGCCGCACTCGCACTCGGTAAACATCGACCGCGTACGGTCCGGGGCCACTCTGCTCCCTCCGGACGCGCAGGTGCTGCGGTCTGCGCGCGACGACGACCGCAGCGCGACCCTCGCCGAGGGAGAGGGCTGGACGGTTCTGGTGTCGCGCTGGAACCGGGGCGCCGACATCACCGTCACCGCGACCAGCGCCGAGCTCGCCGAGAAGGTGCTCGGCCAGGCCACGGACGGCGCGGCCGACGAGCCCGAACCCCAGCCGGAGAACGTGACGATGGGGTTCTGGTACGTGTCGCCCCGGCGCGGACCGCACCGCACGACCCGCCAGATCTCGGCGGGTACGTGGGAAGAGGTGCGCGCCAACTACACCGCGCCCGTGGCGGACGCGATGGACGGCCTGATGAAGACGACGCCCGAGGACATCGCGGGCCGTCTGCTGTTGCTGCACGGCCCGCCGGGTACGGGCAAGACATCGGCGCTGCGGACGCTGGCGCGCTCGTGGCGGGACTGGTGCCAGGTGGACTGCGTACTGGACCCGGAGCGGCTCTTCTCCGACGTCGGCTATCTGATGGACATCGCGATCGGCGAGGAGGACGGCACGGGCAAGGGCCGCTGGCGGCTGCTGTTGCTGGAGGACTGCGACGAGCTGATCCGCGGCGAGGCCAAGCACACGGCGGGCCAGGCGCTCTCCCGCCTGCTGAACCTCACGGACGGTCTGCTGGGCCAGGGCCGCAACGTCCTGGTGGGCGTCACCACCAACGAGGACCTGGAGCGCCTGCACCCCGCGGTCGTCCGCCCCGGCCGCTGCCTCGCCCGTATCGAGGTCGGCCCGCTCACCCGCCGCGAGTCCGCCACCTGGCTCGGCACGGAGGAGGGCCTCCCCCGGGACGGCGCCACCCTCGCCGAGCTCTACGCCCTGCGCCGGGGCACCACCCCGACCTCGGTCCCGGACCAACGAGAGGGCGCGGACGCGGGTTTGTATCTGTAGGGAGCGCGGCCCGCCACTCCGCCGCGACGACGGACAACCGGCGCGGCGGATCCGGACGCTCCCGAACGCGACACACGACGGGGCCTCCTGGCCCGCTGCCTGCGCCGCCGCGCCGACTCCGCCACCAGGGCGCCCCTTCAGGGGCGCGGGGAACTGCGCGACCAGCCACGACGGTCCCGCAGACAGCAAACAACCGGCAGCATTCCAGGACGGCACCAACGCCAACGCCAATCGTCAGCCGCAGCCGCTAACGCCAAGCCGGCGCCAACCGTCAGCCGCCATCCGCCGACCGCGCCATCCGTCGACCGCCAGCTGTCAGCCGGACGCCCCAAACGCCGCGCGCAGCGCGTCCCGGGCCGCGGCGAGGGCGCCGGCCTCGGACAACCCGAGCCGCCGCACGCGATCGGCATAGGCCTGCGCGGCGGACGCCGCTTCCCGCTCCGCCGCCGAGCCCGCGGCAGCGACGAACGTTCCGTTGCGCCCCCGCGTCTCGATGACCCCGTCCGACTCAAGAGCCCGGTACGCCTTGGCGACCGTGTTGGCGGCGAGGCCGAGCTCCTCGGCCAGCCCCCGCACGGTCGGCAGCCGGTACCCCACCGGCAGCGCCCCGGCCCGCGCCTGTTCGGAAATCTGGGCGCGCACCTGCTCGTAGGGCGCGATCCCCGCGTCGTCCTCGATGTCGATCTTCAGCATCACGCAGTGATTGTCCCGCACCGGCGGGAAAATGAGAGGCATCCGGCCGCACCGCCCACGTAGCGTGCGACGTCATGACTGTGATCGTCCGCGACTTCCGCGCGGGAGACGCCGAGGGCTTCGCCCGTATCCGGCACCTGGCGCTCCCCTTCATGCTCTCCACCCCCGAGGCCATCACCTACGACGCCGCGAACGCCCACCCCGACGCCCACTTCCAGCCGCTCGTCGCGGAGGAGGACGGCGAACTCGTCGGCACGGCCCAGGTGGGCATCGTGTACGACAGCCCGCAGCCCGGCCAGGGCTATCTGAACGTGTACGCGCATCCGGACCGCCGGAGCCGGGGCGCGGGCTCGCTGCTCGTGATGACCGCCGAGGAGCGCCTCGCCGCCCTGGACGTGACCAGGTTCTTCGTCCGGGTCGTGGACGAGCCGGCGAACCGTGCCTTCGCGGAGAAGCGCGGCTACCTCCCCCGTCGCTCCGCGCACTTCCTCCGCCTGGACCTGGCGACGTGCACACTGCCGCCGCGCCAGGAGCCGCCCACGGACGTCGAACTGTGCACGGCCGCGGACTTCGCTGACGATCCCCGCCCGCTGTTCGACCTGGACGCGGAGACGCTGCTGGACGAACCGAGCGACATCGCCCATGAGTTCACGGACTACGAGGCCTGGCTGAAGGAGACCTGGCACCATCCCCTCCTCAGCCATGAACTGACCTCGGTCGTGGTCGTGGACGGCCGCCCCGCGGCGTTCAGCGCCGCCCGTACCGACGGCGGCACCCGCTACGGCACCGTGATGACCGGCACGGCCCGGGCCCATCGCGGCCGCGGCCTCGCCAAACTCGCCAAGAACGACTCCCTGCACCGCGCCCGTGCCGCCGGCTTCACGGAGGCGTTCACGGCCAACGACGCGGGCAACGAACCGATGCTCGCGGTCAACAAGTGGTTCGGCTACGAGATCTGCGCCACGGAGGTGCAACATGTCCGCGAACTCTCCTGACTCCCCTTCCCAGTTGGACATCGTCCTGGTCAAAGCGGGCCGCACGAAGATCCGTTACCCGGCCGAGCTGCTGCACGACGACGGCACCCACGTCATCGTCCGAGCGGCCTGGGCCGGCGCCGGAGTCCGCGGCTTCGGCTTCGTACGCTTCGAACCGGGTGACGTCTTCACCGAGCACTACTGGCGCGACCGCTGGTACGCGGTGAAGGAGGTCCGTGGTCCCGAGGGCGTGCTGAAGGGCTGGTACTGCGACATCACCCGCCCGGCCGCCGTGTCCGAGGGCGAGCTGGTCGTCGAGGACCTCGACCTCGACCTGTGGCGCTCCGCCGACGGCCAGGCCGTACTGCGTCTGGACGAGGACGAGTTCGCGGAGAGCGGTCTGGAGACCACCGATCCGCAGGCCGCGGCCGCCGCCCGGTCGGCCCTGGACGAGCTCGAACTCCTTGCTCGTGAAGGCGACTTCGAAGCACTCCTGGCCTAGGCACCGCCCACTCCCGGCAGGCGCGCCCGGGATTCCTCAAGCTCCGGCAGCCCCCAACGCCGAGCAGTCCCGCCGGCAGTCCTCAGGGCATGGCGACCACCGCGTACCGCTCGTCCTCCACCTCTCGTCCCCACAGCAGCGGGTCGTCGGACAGTGGCTCCACGCGGACGTCCTCGGCGAGGGGTGCGAGCAGTCCGGTCAGCCGGTCGGCGGAGATGCCGACCGGGCTCACCGTCCCCCAGACGCCCTCTATGAGCACGAGCCGTCCGCCGGGGCGGAGCAGTCCGCTCCAGTGCCGCAGGACGCGACCGGGTTCGGGCAGCGTCCACAGCACATGGCGGACGAGGACGACGTCGAAGCGCTGCTCCCCGACCGGCGGGGCGGCCGCGTCCCCGACCAGGAACGCCGCGTCGCGCCCGGCCAGCTTGGCGCGGGCGAGGTCGACCATGCGCGGCGAGGAGTCGACCCCGGTGACCCGGTGCCGCTGCTCGGACGCGAGGAGCGACAGGCTGCCGGTGCCGCAGCCCAGATCGAGCACGTCGGCCGGCCCGCGCGGCAGCCAGCCGCGCAGCCTGGCCGCCCAGGCCTCGCGCACGGCGGGATCCCGCAGTCCGTGGTCGGGCTCGTCGTCGAACGTCGCGGACTCGGCGTCCCAGTCGACACCGGACCGCTCTTCACCGGTCTTCACTTCTTCGGTCTTCACTTCTTCGGTCTTCGCTTCTTCACGGGCGCTGTTACTCGTCATGTGCCCAGAGTGACACCCGCCACTGACAACGGTCCGGCGCCGGGCCCGCGACAGAACTTCACCGGACCTGCGTCGGAACTGCGCGGAACCCCCAGTTGTCCGGCATGTGGACTCACAGGTGAAACGTGACTACCGCCACTGACAAGCGGGCACCGATGAGTCACTCTCCCCGGAACGGTCTACCTCCGTACAAACGCGGAACCCGGTAGATGCAAGGAGGCAGCCATGCGCCGTGTAACCGTGCAGAAGCCCCTGAGGAAGTCGGACTCCCGTCGCGTGCGGGACGACGCGGACGAGCGCCCCGCCGAGCGTCCCGAGGTCCGAAAGGACATCGCACGCACGTGGTGGCCGGACGGCTGAGCCGTCACGGTGCCAGGAGCCGTCACGGTGCCGTGAGCTGTCACGGCGCCAATCGCTTGCGGTAGTGGAGGCGGTCGTACGGCCCGTCCACGCGGCGCTCCACGAGTTCGTACCCGTACTTCGGGTAGATCTTCTGGTTCTCCCACATCAGCGCGTTCGTGTGGAGCCTGACCTCGGGCAGTCCGAGCGCACGCGCGTGTGCGTCCACGAAGGCCAGGAGGCGGCGCCCCATGCCCTGCCCTTGGGCGTCCGGGTGGACGGCGATGCTGTCGAGGAACAGATGGTCCTCGTGCGCCTCGATCACCACGAGTCCGGTCACGGGCTCCCCCGTGACGAACACCCGCCCCGCCGCGACGTCGGCCGCGTGGTCCGCCTCCATGGGCCGCGGGACCACGCCGATGCGCTCGATGTAGGGGCGGTAGGCCGCGTCGGTCACGGCCTTCACGGCAGCCGTGTCGGCGGCGACGGCGGGGCGGATCCGAGCCTCGTACGGAGTGTCCGCCGTGGCGCTTTCCGGGGTCTTCGTCATGGCCGGAACGGTACCTACCTGATCGCAGTCTCAGCACCCCCTTAAGCGGACCATAAGGATCGCCCTCACCCCCTCCCAGCAGGCGATTTCGCGGTTTCGAGGGGCTAGCTTGCTGATCACCCCCAGGCATCACAAGCACCCCGGATCCGCTTCGAGGAGTTCCCCCATGTCCGCTCGCCGCATGGCCACCCGCACCCGCCTCGCCACGGTCGCCGCCGTGGGCGTCGCCCCGCTCGCCCTGACCGGTCTTGCCGCCGCCCCGGCGGTCGCGCACGGCTCGATGACCGACCCGGTGAGCAGGGTCGCGGGCTGCTTCGCGGAGGGTCCGGAGAACCCGAGGTCCGCCGCCTGCAAGGCGGTGGTCGCGGCCGGCGGCACGCAGGCCCTCTACGACTGGAACGGCGTCAACATCGCGAACGCGGCCGGGAAGTCGAAGGAGATCATCCCCGACGGAAAGCTGTGCAGCGCGGGCAACGACAAGTTCAAGGGCCTCGACCTGGCCCGCGCCGACTGGCCGGCCACGCGGCTGACCTCGGGCAACCGCACCTTCCGCTACAAGGGGACCGCCCCGCACAAGGGCTCGTTCGAGCTGTACGTCACCAAGGACGGCTACGACCCGACGAAGCCCCTGAAGTGGTCGGACCTGGAGTCGAAGCCGTTCCTCAAGGTCACCGACCCGCGGATGGAGAGCGGCGACTACGTCTTCGACGGTGTCGTCCCGGTCAAGTCGGGCCGTCACCTCATCTATTCGATCTGGCAGCGCTCGGACTCCCCGGAGGCGTTCTACACCTGCTCCGACGTCGTGTTCGGAGAGGGCGGGAGTGGAAGTGGGGGCGGCGCCGAGGCCTCCGCGGCCCCGACCGCGTCGGCTCCGTCCGACCAGGAGATCGCTGACGGCACCGACGAGTCGTCCGTGGAGCACGGCGGTCACGGCGACGACGACCCGAAGACCCAGGCCACGGCCACGGCGGCCGCGGACACCGCCTCGGACTCCGGCTCCGGCACGGAATCCGCCGAGGCGGCGGGCCCCTCCGAGGCGACGGACGACTCCGCGAGCGACGCCGAGCCCGCCGGCGGTTCGGAGAACCTCGCCGAGACCGGCGGTTCGAGCACCACTCCGTATGCGATCGGTGGGGCGGCCGCGCTGGCCGTCGGCGCGGCGGCGCTGTTCGCGTCGGTCCGTCGCCGTGCGGCGGGTGGCCGCCACAGCCGATAGCCCCACAACGGGCACGGGGAACTGCGCGACCAGCCACGAAGGGCCCGCAGTTCCCCTCCTGCGCTAGCCGATCACCGACAGGCAGGTCGTCGGGGTGGCGTGCGCCGGATCAAGGGCGTTCGCCACCTCGTGGAAGGCGATCCGGTCGATGAGCCCGATCGCCGCGTGCTCGGAGAGGTCGACCGCGCACAGGTCCTGGATCAGGACATTGCGTACGTTCGGGCCGTCGAGGTACTGGGAGCGGTAGGGCGTGACGACCTCGTCGTACTTGGTGGCGATGACCGTGTAGCGGACACCGGGGACGGTGTCGCCGCCCGCGTTGAGCTTGGTCAGGAAGGCCGATCCGGCCACCTGGTCGGCGAGGGCGGGGGTGGCGGTGGAGAGCAGGTCGGCCGCGCCGGGGAAGTGGTCGAGCAGTTGGGCGAGTCCGTTCAGGGTGGTGCCGTGGTTGTCGGGGGCGATCCCGACGAGGGCGTTCACCTTGGCGGCTCCGCCGAGGAACTTCAGATAGTAACGGGGCATCATGCCGCCCTGTGAGTGGCCCACGAGGTCGGCCTTGGCCGCACCGGTCGCGGCGAGCACTTTGTCGACGAAGGTCTTGAGCTGCTCCGCCGACTTGTCGATGGGACCGAGACCGTTGAAGAACGGCACGCCGGGCAGCTGCCCGTAGTCGAGAGCGAAGACGCAGTAGTCACGGTTCACGAGGTAGGGCGCGAGGCCCAGCCAGTTGTCGACGGAGTTGGCGAAGGTGCCGTGGACGAGGACGACGGGGCGCGGGTGGGCGGCGGACGGCTTGCAGGAGTAGTCGTTCCAGCCACGGCTCGGCGCGGCCTCGGCCTGAGCGGTGGCGGCGGAAGTAGCGGTGGCGGTGGGGACGACGGTGACCGCGGCGGTCAGCAGCAGCACGGCCAGGGGTCTGAGCAGGCGTTTCCAGGGCAGCATCGAGTGATCTCCTTGCGGCTCAAGGGAGTTGCGATGGCGTACGCCCTGTGATCCGGATCACGAGGATGCTGTTCTTTTGCCAAGTTACGAGTGAGTAGTAGAAGTGTGAAGTTACGCGTCAGTAAAAACTTCCGGTGCTGGCCGGGAGCACTGACACGTGCCGTGGAACCGTCACCAGGCGGGCCTGATGGGACCGTAGGGCGCAATGCGCAGCAAACGGTCACGCAACGCCCGGACTTCACCCTCACCAAGTAGTTCGACCCAGGGGCCGACGGCTTCCGCGGCCGACTCCTCGGCAGCTCGAGTACAGGCCCAGCCCTGCTCGGTCAGTACGACCAGCCGGGCGCGCGCGTCGTCGGGGTGCGGGCGCCGCTCGGCATACCCCTTGCGGACGATCTCATCGACAAGTTGACTCGCGGCCTGCTTGGTCACGCCCAGATGGGCGGCCAGCTCCGTGACCGTCGCCCCGCCGGGCGCGAGCCGCGCGAACGCGAACCCGTGCGCGGGCCGAACCCCCTCGAACCCCCGGGCGACGACACCCTCGTGGATGCGCTGGGTGAGCTCGCCGGCGACGGCGAGCAGGGCGGCGGACAGGGCCATGGCCTCGGAGTTCTGCACGTACGCATTGAAACACCCTTGACGAATTGGTCAAGCTGCTTGACCATGGATACATATAGTCAAGCAGCTTGACCATTCGCCACCGCCATTCACCATCACCATTCACCACTGGAGGCAGCCGTGCCCGTAGTCCGCTCGTCCGAAGCAGTCGTCCACGAGATCCACGGCGCGCGCTTCGTCTCGTACGCCACTCCCCTCAGCGGGAGCAGGGAACTGTGCGCCTGGCGGGGCGAGATCCCCGCGGGCACGAAGGCGCCCGCGCACACCGTCAACCGTGAGGAGATCTTCCATCTGCTGTCCGGCGAACTGCTGATGACCCTCGACGGCCGCACCGAGCGGATCGGCGCGGGCGACACGGTGATCATCAACTCCGGGTCGACGCTCACCGTGGAGAACCCGACCGAGGAGACCGCGACCTCCTGGGTCACTACGTCGATCGGCCTCCAGGCGAAGCTGGCGGACGGCACGGTCATCACTCCGCCTTGGGCCAACTGACCGTGGGGGCCGGGGTTGTCGGGAGCTGCGGGTTCGTCGTGGCTGGTCGCGCAGTTCCCCGCGCCCCTTATGGGGCGCCCCCTTCTCTCCACGGGGGCTCGAAACGGTTACGCCACCAGCGCCCCCGGCATCACCGCCCGCGGTCCGAACTTCGCCCGGACCCGGTCCGCCACCTCCTCGACGCGACGGACCTTCTCGTCCACCGGGTCGAAGGTGAGCTGACAGGAGGCCCGTTCGGCAGGGTCGAGCCCCTCGGCGCGCAGAACGATGCCGCGGACCCGGGCCCGCTGCAGCCCGAGCGCCTCGTACATCCGGTACGCGGCGTCCGTGAGCGCCGAGGAGTGGGCGGTCGGCTCGGAGAGGGTGCGGCTGCGGGTCGTAGTAGAGCGGTCGGCGTAGCGGACGGTGAGGGTGAGTGTGCGGCACACCTTCTCCAGGGCGCGCAGCCGGGAGCCCAGTTCCCCGGCGGCGGAGAGCAGGGCGCGCCGGTGCTGGTTCGGGTCCAACTCGTCGCGCGGGAAGGGTCGTTCGGCGGCGAGTGACCGGGAGACCGCGTTCGGTACGACCCGGCCGCGGTCGATGCCCTGTGCCATCTCGTGCAGTTCGCGGCCGGTACGGGCGCTGGTGAGCCGTTGCAGTGTGGACAGGGGCGCGGCGGCGACCTTGCCGACGCTGTCCAGGCCGTACTCGCACAGGGTGCGGGCGGTGGCGGTGCCGACTCCGGGCAGCGCCCGCACGGGCTGTTCTTCCAGGAACTCCGTGAGGGCGCAGGGGTCTTCGGGCACCACGCGGGTCGTCCCGGGGGCGGCTTTCCGCAGGGCCATCCGGGCGAACATCGGCCCGGGGCCGGCCCCGATCGCGCAGTCGACGCCGTGCCAGGCGAGCGCCCGTACCCGGATCAGCGAGGCCAGTTCCTCGACGTCCCGCTTGAAGTACCGCTCGGCGCCCCGCAGATCGGCGAGCGCTCCGTCGGGCGGGAGCGCCTCGACTACAGGGGTGAACTCCTCCAGCGTGCCGAGGAGCCCGGGCAGGGCGGCCTCGCTCGTCGGAGGCAGCTGGAAACGTACGCAGAGGATGGTCATCCCGCACTCCCCGGGCTCTGGTGCCACAACTTCTTTCCACCGGCGGGCCCTTCGCCCGCCGGGCGCAGATCGGCCCACGGATGCATTTCGTATCCCGTGGGCATCTGGATTCGACGGCCGCCCGTCGGATCTCCCGTGTCCCGCGAACCGTCCTCGGCCTCGCCCTCCCCCTGCGGCTCCGCCAGGCGCAGGGCCACTCCGTCCAGGCCTTCCTCACGCCGCAGTTCCACCAGGTCGGCGAGGTTCCAGGCAGCCGCGCCGACCACGCTGAGGCTGCGCGGGCCGCGCCGCTGCACCACTCCGCGTACGAGCAGGAGCCAGGAGTGGAAGACGGTGTGCGCGCACGCGCCGTGGGAGTCGTCGAAGAAGGCGAGGTCGACCAGGCCCGTGCCGTCGTCGAGGGTGGTGAAGATGACCCGCTTGCCGGAGCGGATCGGCGGGGTCTGGGTGGCCGCCTTGGCGCCCGCGACCAGGACCGTCTCACCGTGCCGGGCCGCCCGCAGCCGGCGCGCGGTGACCACGCCCAGCTCGTCCAGGAACGCCCGGTGATCGTCCATCAGATTCCGTGAGGCGTCCATGGAGAGCACACCCAGCTCGGCGCTGAGCCGCTCCGCCGAGGAGAGGTCGGGCAGCCCGGCCGACGCGGTCTTCTGCCCACCGGCCAGCGGAAGTTGGTCTCCGCGACCGCCACGCGCGCCCCGGTGCAGCTCGGTCAAGTGCAGTTGCAGATCACGGCGGTTGGCCCCGAAGGCGTCCAACGCCCCGACCTGTGCGAGCCGCCCGGCCAGCGGTCTGCTCGGCCGGGCCCGTTCCCAGAAGTCGAGCAGCGAGGCGTACGGCTGCCCGTCCGCGACCCGCGCCGCCTCGGCCTCGCTGATGCCGTGCACGTCGGAGAGGGCGAGCCGCACACCCCAGGCCTTCCCGGACCCCCTGGGAGTCCCCCCGGCCGCTCCCCCGAACCCCTCGAACCCCTCGGATTCAGACACCAGTTCGATACGATGGGCGACCGCCGACCGGTTCACGTCCAACGGCAGGATCGGCACCCCCCGCCGCCGCGCGTCCGCGAGCAGCAGCCGCTTCGGATACATCCCGGGATCGTGGGTGAGCAGTCCGGCGTAGAAGGCGGCCGGGTGATGCGCCTTCAGCCAGGCCGACTGGTACGTCGGCACGGCGAAGGCGACCGCGTGCGCCTTGCAGAAGCCGTACGACCCGAAGGCCTCGACGATCTCCCAGGTCCTGGCGATCGTCTCCGCGTCGTACCCCCGGGCGGCCGCGTGCTGCGCGAACCAGAAGCGGATCCGTCCCTGCGACTCGGGGTCGGACAGCCCGCGCCGCACCCGGTCCGCCTCGTCGCGCCCGCAACCGGTCATGATGTCGACGATGTCGATGATCTGCTCGTGGAAGACCACGACCCCGTACGTGCTCCTCAGCGGCTCCTCCAGATCCGGGTGCGGGAAGCGGACCGGCGCCCGGCCGTGCCGCGCCTCGATGAACGGCCGCACCATGTCGGCCGCGACCGGCCCCGGCCGGAAGAGGGAGATGTCGACGACTAGATCGTGGAAGGTCGCGGGCTGGAGTCTGCCGACCAGGTCCCGCTGGCCCGGCGACTCGATCTGGAAGCAGCCCAACGTCTCGGCGGACCGGATGAGTTGGTACGTGGCGGGGTCGCCCTCCTCCACCGCGTCCAGGTCGACCCGGTCCCCCGTGGCCCGCTCCACCTCGGCCACCGCGTGCGCCATCGCGGACTGCATGCGTACACCCAGCACGTCCAGCTTGAGCAGCCCGAGGTCCTCGACGTCCTCCTTGTCGAACTGCGACATGGGGAACCCCTCACCGCTGGTCGGCATGACGGGCGTACGGGCGAGGAGCGAGGCGTCGGAGAGGAGCACCCCGCACGGGTGCATGGCGACTCCGCGCGGCAGGGCGTCCAGCGCTTCCACCAGCTCCCACAGCCTCCCGTACCTGGCGCCTTCCTGCTGGACCTCCTTTGCCAGGGACCGGAGTTCGGGCAGTTCCTCCAGTGCCGCGCGGGCGTCGCGGGCCCGGATGTGCGGGAAGGACTTGGCGATGCGGTCGATGTCGGCCGGGTCCATGGAGAGGGCCGCGCCGACGTCCCGTACCGCATGACGCACCCGGTACGTCTCCGGCATCGCCACGGTCGCGACCCGCTCGGTGCCGAACCGGCCGATGATCGCGCGGTAGACCTCAAGGCGGCGTGCGGACTCCACGTCGATGTCGATGTCGGGCAGGACCGGGCGGCGCTTGGACAGGAAGCGTTCCATCAGCAGCCCGTGTGCGACGGGGTCGGCGTGCGCGATGCCGAGGAGGTGGTTGACGAGCGAGCCCGCGCCGGAGCCGCGCGCGGCGACCCGGATGCCCATCTCCCTCACATCGTCCACGACCTGAGCGACCGTCAGGAAGTAGGAGGCGAAGTTGTGGTGGGCGATGATGTCCAGCTCGCGGTGCATCCGCTCCCAGTAGCCACGCGCCTCGGGGGAACGGTCGTAGCCGCGCAGCACCATCCCCGCCGCCGCCCGCGAGGCCAGCACCCGCTGCGCGGTACGGCGTCCGGCGCCGACGAGGTGCGGCTCGGGGAAGTGCACGGCACCGAGGCCGAGGTCGTCCTCCGGGTCGACGAGGCACTCGGCGGCGGCGACCCGCGTCTGTTCGAGCAGGCGGTACGCGGTGTCACGGCGGAAACCCGCGGCCTCGACGATCCGTTCGGCGGCGCCGAGCATGGCGCCCGCGTCCTTGAGCCAGGCCTCACCGCTGTCCAGTTCCTTGCGGGGGTCGACCGGCACGAGCCGGCGGGCGGCGTCCAGGACGTCGGCGACCGGGCCCATGCCCGGGTCGGCGTACCGGACGGCGTTGCTGAGCACCGGCCGCACCCGCTGCTCGGCGGCGAAGCCGACGGTACGGGCGGCCAGCCGCAGCGAGCCGGGACCGGTGCCCTCGCGCCCGTGCCAGACCGCTTCGAGCCGCAGGGCGTCGCCGTAGACCTCCCGCCAGGGCGCGAGCAGTTTCGCGGCCCGGTCGGGGCGCCCGGCGACGAGCGCCCGGCCGACGTCGGAGGCGGGCCCGAGCAGGACGGTCAGGCCGTCGGCGTGGTTGTCCGCCCAGGGCAGCAGCGGCCCGCCCGTGTCGCCCGCATGCGTCGCAGTAACGATTCTGCAGAGCTCGGCCCAGCCCTTCGCGCCGTCCCGGGCAAGGAAGGTCACCCGAGGAGTCGACTCGTCGATGAAGGCACCGCCCCGCACGGGAGCCCGCCGCCGCTCCCCTCCTGTGGACCCACCGGCCCGTACGGACTCCCCATCCCGTACGGCTCCCCGGGCTCGCGCGGACCCCTGGGCCCGCGCGGACTCCCGGACCCGTACGGGCTCCTCGACCGCGAGGTCGACCCCGAACAGTGGACGCACCCCCCGGGCGGCGCAGGCCTTGGCGAAGCGGACCGCGCCCGCGAGGGTGTCCCGGTCGGTGAGGGCGAGTGCGTCCATGCCCCGCTCGGAGGCGCGCTCGGCGAGGCGCTCCGGGTGCGAGGCCCCGTACCGCAGGGAGAACCCGGAAACGGTGTGCAGATGCGTGAAGTCCGGCACGCGCACCTCCACCACTCCCAGGGGCTCCCATGCCAGCCCTCGAACACTTGTTCCCTGCTCCCTCACCCCCACCATAGACCAATTCCCGAACATGTGTGCGACATCCGTTCGGACCCGTCCCACCTGCGCAAACACCGGGCGGCTCGGACCGTGGGGGCATGACACAGACAGCCGGGGCCCCTCACCGGTCCTTCCTCGAAGAGGTGAAGGACGGAGTCACTCCGCGGGCCACGCTGCTGGTCATCGGCGTGCTCGCCCTGCAACTGCTCTTCATCGCCTCCTATGTGGGGGCGCTGCACAACCCGAAGCCGAAGGACGTGGCGTTCGGGGTGGTCGCCCCGGGAGCCGCCGCCGACCAGGCGGTGGCCCGTCTGAAGCAGCTCCCCGGCGAGCCGCTCGACCCTCGCGCGCTCCCCGACCGGGCGACGGCCCGCGAGCAGATCGTGAACCGCGACATCGACGGCGCCCTGGTGATCGACCCGGCCGGCACCACCGACACCCTGCTGGTCGCCTCCGGCGGCGGCCGGGTCCTGGCCAACGCGCTGACCGCGCTCACCACCGAACTGGAGAAGGCCGAAGGGCGCACGCTGAGAACCGTCGACGTGATCCCGGCCGACGCACAGGACGCCAACGGGCTCACCACCTTCTACCTGGTCGTCGGCTGGTGCGTGGGCGGCTATCTGTGCGCGTCGGCGCTGGCGATCAGCGCGGGCGCACGGCCGGCCAACCCCCGGCGCGCGACGATCCGGCTCGCCGCCATGGCCGTGGTCGCGATCGTCGGCGGACTCGGCGGCGCGGTCATCGTCGGGCCGGTCCTGGGAGCCCTGCCCGGGAGCGTGGCGGCCCTCTGGGGGCTCGGCGCGCTGATCACCTTCGCGGTCGGAGCGGCCACGCTCGCGTTCCAGTGCCTCTTCGGAGTCGTCGGCATCGGAGTGGCCGTACTGCTCGTGGTCATCCTGGGCAACCCGAGCGCGGGCGGCGCCCTCCCACCCCCGATGCTGCCCCCGTTCTGGAGGGCGATCGGCCCCGCCCTGACCCCGGGCGCCGGCACCTGGACGGCCCGCTCGATCGTCTACTTCAAGGGCAACGACACCACGGCCTCACTCCTGGTCCTCTCGGCCTGGGCGGCCGTCGGCAGCGCGGTCACACTCCTGGCGGGCTCACTGCACAAACCCGAACAACCCGACTCCGCTCCACAAGGGCGCCCTGACAACGGCTGACGCAATGGAGGGGGACCGGTCCTGGCTGCCGTGTCCAGAGCGGTAGTCGAGTGCTCGGTCCGGTGTGGTGACGTCGCCGTGGATCGTGTCGGACGGGCTGCGGGACCACTGGGAGCCGCTGCTGCCCGATCATGCGTCACCCGAGCCACGGCTCTCGACAAACCACTCAGTGGAACAGAGCCGGCGGCGCTACGCTCCTGTGCCGTGCAGGAGACGCGTCTCGACACTGCTCGGATCCGGGCGGCCCGCCGGGTGATCGACCCGATTTTCCTCGACACTCCGCTGTACCGCTGCGAGGCGCTGGAGCCCCACCTCGGGTGCGCGGTGAGCGTCAAGCTCGAAACGGCGAACCCGGTCCGCAGCTTCAAGGCCCGCGGCACCGAGGTCATCGCGAGCCGGCTCGCCGACCATGGCCCGCGAGCCGTGGTGTGCGCCAGTGCGGGCAATCTCGGCCAGGCCCTCGCCTGGTCCGGTCGCGGCCGGGATCTCGACGTCACCGTCGTGGCATCCCGCTCCGCGACGGTGGCCAAGCTCGATCGCATCCGCGCACTGGACGCCAGGCTGGAACTGGTGGACGGCGACCACGAGCTGGCTCGCGAGCGGGCGGCAGCCATCGCCCTGCACGACGGCATCCGGCTGGTCGAGGACAGCCTGGACATCGAGACCTGCGAGGGCGCGGCGACCATCGGCCTGGAACTGGTGGACCCCGTGCCGGAGTTCGACACCGTCCTGATCGCGCTCGGCGGCGGGGCACTGGCCACCGGTGTGGGTCATGTCGTGAAGGCCCTGGCGCCCGAGGTCGAGGTGATCGGTGTCCAGCCGCTGGGCGCACCGGCGCTGACGCTCTCGTGGCGCGGGCGGCGCGTCGTCACCACCGACTCGGCCGACACCATCGCCGACGGCGTCGCCGGCCGGCGTCCCATCCCTGCCGTCCTGGACGATCTCCTCCTGGTCGCCGACGACGCCGTCCTGGTCCAGGAGTCGTCGATCACCGCCGGTATGCGATTGCTCCTCCACCACGCCGGCCTCGTCGTCGAACCGTCGGCCGCTCTCGGCATCGCGGCGATCCTCGAAGACCGCGACCGCTTCGCCGGCCGGCACGTGGTCACCATCGTGTGTGGCAGCAACGTCGATGTGGACGCCTATCACCGCTGGGTCGGTGCCGCTCCCATCCACAGGCCTTGAACAATTGACAGCGCAAGGCAATGCAACGCAAGAGCCCCGCCCCCACCCGGAAGGTGGGAACGGGGCTCCAAGCCCAACGGAACCGAACCGTCAGCCGATCTGGGTCCCCGTGGCGGACAGCGCCTCGGTCACCGGCTGGAAGAACGTCTCCCCACCGGAGGTGCAGTCCCCGCTGCCACCGGACGTGAGTCCGATCGCGCTGCTGCCCGAGAACAGCGACCCACCGCTGTCACCCGGCTCCGCGCAGACGTCGGTCTGGATGAGCCCGTTCACGATGTCGCCGTTGCCGTAGTTCACGGTGGCGTCCAGCCCGGTCACCGACCCGTCGTGCACCTGGGTGGTGGAGCCGCTGCGGGTGACCTTCATCCCGACGGTCGCCTCCGCCGCACCCGTGATCTCCTGCGCGGAACCGTTGTAGAGGTTCACCTCGCTCGGGTGGTCCACGTCCGCGGTGTACTTCACCAGGCCGTAGTCGTTGTCGGGGAAGCTGGAGTCGGCGTTCTCACCGATCTCGGTGCCGGACGAGTCGGACCAGTTGGTGATGCCCTCGGTGCAGTGCCCGGCGGTGAGGAAGAACGGCTCGCCGCCCTTGACCACGTTGAAGCCGAGCGAGCAGCGGCCGCCGCCACCGGTGATGGCGTCACCGCCGGCGATGAAGGGCTTGAACTCCCCCTTGGTGGTCTTGAGTTCGGCCTTGGCGCCGAGCCCGTCGACGACCTTGGTCAGCTGCGCCATCTTCGCGCCCTTGACCGTACGGTCCGCGGTGACGACGACCTTGTTCGTCGCCGGGTCGACCGCCCACGAGGTACCGGGGATGGTCGCGTCCTGCTTCAGCGTCGTACGGGCGCCCTTCAGTTCGGCGAGGGAGTTCTCGACGATTCTGGCCTTGGCGCCGGCCGACTCGACGGTCTCGGCCGCGGCCTCGTCGAGGACGTTCACGACGAGGCTCTTCGCCTTCGCGTCGTAATACGTTCCCGCCGCGTCCGCGCCGAGGTCCTTGCCGAGCGTCGAGGCGAGCTTTCCGGCCGCCGTGACCGAGAGGATCTTGAGCTCGGGAGCGGGCGCGTTCTCACTCGCGTTCGCACTCTGCAAGGTGACTCCCGCGGCGACCAGTGCGGCGATGCCCGCACCTGCCACGGCCGCCCGCCGCTTGGGTATGCGTCGGTGCTTCAACTTGTGTCCTCCTGTGGGGGGTCGGAAACGGCGGCTGTGGGGGCCACCGAGACCGAAAGGTGTACGGACATGGGCCCGACTCGCAATAAAAGCCGCGTCCATGCCAACGGACGCCGACCACTATTCCGAGGCCGTACGGGAGCACACAAGGTCGACTTCAGGACGCGCGTGCCACAACGGACGCGCGCCCCCGCATGGTTGACGCGCGTTGACAAGTGGCCGTCTCACCACGTCGATTCCCATAGCAAACACTACGAGCGAGTAACTAACGCCAGTCTGTGAGGTCTAGTCCTGTCCGGATTTCGACCCTCCGAAGTCCGGATCCAACGGTGTCTCGACGGGCGGGAGTTGCTCCTGCATCGATTGCTGCCACTGCGCCAACAGCTGTTGCGCCTGTGCCGAGAGCTCCTGCGGCTGAATCGGACGCTGCTGCGCCTCGGGCAACGACGGCTGTGGCTGAGCCGGCGGCTGCTGTGTCTGAGGCGCGGGAGGCGCCGCCTGTTGCGCCGGCTGCTGCGCCCGCTCCAGGAACCGCAGCAACTCGACGGGGAAGGGCAGCACGAGCGTGGAGTTCTTCTCGGCCGCGACCGCAACCACCGTCTGCAGCAGCCGCAGTTGCAGGGCGGCGGGCTGCTCGGACATCACTGAGGCGGCCTCCGCCAGTTTCTTGGAGGCCTGCAACTCGGCGTCCGCGTTGATGACCCGGGCCCGCCGCTCACGGTCGGCCTCCGCCTGCCGGGCCATGGACCGCTTCATCGTCTCCGGCAGCGACACGTCCTTGATCTCGACGCGGTCGATCGAGACGCCCCACTCCACGGCAGGGCTGTCGATCATCAGCTCCAGACCCTGGTTGAGCTTCTCGCGGTTGGAGAGCAGATCGTCCAGCTCGCTCTTGCCGATGATCGACCGCAGTGACGTCTGCGCCATCTGGGAGACCGCGAACCGGTAGTCCTCGACCTGGATGATCGCGTCGGCCGCGGACACCACCTTGAAATAGATGACGGCGTCCACGCGCACCGTGACGTTGTCCCGCGTGATGCCGTCCTGCCCGGGTACCGGCATCGTCACGATCTGCATGTTGACCTTCTGGAGCCGGTCCACGAAGGGCACGATCATGGTGAACCCCGGGCCACGCACCCCGGATCGCAGCCTGCCGAGGCGGAGCACCACGCCCCGTTCGTACTGTTTGACGACGCGGGCCGCCGCCATCGCGTACACCGTTCCGACGGACGCGAGAGCCACTCCCGCCGTCACCAGCTCCTCGATCATTACGACCCCCAGGGTCCGTATCGGGCGCAACAGGTGTGTACTTCGACGGTAACTCCGGCGCGGACGCGAAGGGGAGATGGAGGACCGAGGTGCCGAACGGGATACGGATGCGGGACGGACGACTGCTGGCGTTCGAGGAGTGGGGGGACCCGGACGGCAGCCCGGTGATACTGCTGCACGGCACACCGGGCTGCCGGCACGGGGCGGTACCGGCGGAGCTGATGGCCGAGCGTCCCGGGGTGCGGTTCATCGCGTACGACCGGCCGGGGTACGGGGATTCGGACCGTGGTCCCGGACGCCGGGTGGCGCAGGCCGCGCGGGACGTGGCGGCGCTGGCCGACGGGCTCGGGCTCGGGCGGTTCGCGGTGCTCGGCCG
>NZ_JAPWHT010000137.1:0-22376 GCF_027270795.1 Streptomyces sp. ActVer | reverse complement strand
GAGGTCGCCCCGTTCGCCGAGGTCGCCGCCGATCTGCACCGGGAGTTCGCCGACCGGGTGCGCTCCGGTGTCGTGGCCAGGCCCGGCGCGCTCCGGCTCCTCGACGCCCTGGCCGCGGACGGCGTGCCCACCGCTCTGGTGACCGCCTCGCCGCGCGTCATCGCGGACCTGGTCGTCGAGGGTCTGGGCGCAGGCCGCTTCGCGGTCACCGTCACCGCCGACGACACCCCGCGCACCAAGCCCGCCCCCGACCCGTATCTCGCCGCCTGCCGCGCCCTCGGCGTCGAACCCGCCTCCTGCGTGGCCGTCGAGGACACCCGGACCGGCGTCTCCTCGGCGGAGGCGGCGGGCTGCGCGGTGCTCGCGGTGCCGTCGCTCGCCCCGATCGCCGCCGCGCCAGGCCGCACGGTCCGGGAGAGCCTGGAGGACGTGACCCCGGCCGGACTGCGCGACATGATCACCACCCGTGAGGCGCCCGAAGCGTCTGACCGGTCTGAAGCGTCCGACCAGCCCGACCCGTCTGCCCCGTCTGACGCGCGTGAACTTCGCGTGATGAGCTGGAACCTCTGGTACGGCGGCACCAAGGTCCGCCATCACCGCGAGAAACAGCTCAAGATCATCCTGGAGTCCGGCGTCGACGTGATCGGCCTCCAGGAGACGTACGGCACCGCCGCCCGGGAACTCGCCGACACGCTGGGCTGGGAGTACCACCAGGCGGGCGAGAACCTCGGCGTCATCAGCCGGTATCCGATCACGGACAGGCTGGGCGCCGCGGACCCCGGCTTCTACGGGGGGACCGGCGTACGCCTCACGCTCGGCGCGGACCAGGACGTCGTGCTGTGGAGCGCCCACCTCGACTACACGCCGTACGGCCCGTACGAGGCTTCCTTCGACGGGCTCGCCGGGCCCGAACTGGCGGCCCACGAGTCGGTACGGCTGGGGCAGATGCGGGAGATCCTGGCCGCGATGGCCCCGGACCTGGCGGCGCGCGACACCACTCCGGTCCTCCTGGTCGGCGACTTCAACGCACCCTCCCACCTGGACCGCGAGGACGCCGAGTGGCCCGTGACCAGGGCCGCGGAGGAGGCCGGCCTGTGCGACTCCTACCGCGAGGCGCACCCCGACCCCGTCCGGAGTCCCGGCCACACCTGGTCGCCGGTCCACACCGAGCACGAGGACGGCAGCGGACGCCCGGAGCCGCAGGACAGGATCGACTACGTCCTGTACGCGGGCGCCGGACTCAGGGTCCTCGACTCCCGGACCCTCGTCACCGGCACCCCGCGCACCTGGCCCGACGTCGAGGACAACGACTGGCCGTCGGACCACGCGGCGGTGATCACGACATTCGCGCTGGGCGGGGGAGACAGGTCCCGCCTGAGCGCCCTGTAAGCGGCGCGGGGCTGTATCGGGTCGGCGACCACGCACGGCGCCGCCTTCGGGCTGTTCGCGGTGCCCTACCTCGCGACGGCCGCGCTGCTGGCGGCCGCCGGAAAGGGAGCCGGAGGGAAGAGGGCCGCCCGCGCGGCTAGAACTTCGGGTTCCAAGGCACGACCGTGAAGTCGCCCGTGCCCTTCTTGACCTTCTCGAAGGGCGCGGAGCCGACGCACTTGGGCAGGTCCTTCGTCTCGACGGGGTTTCCGGTGGAGGCCCAGCTGTACCCGAGCCGGTCCTGCCGCCCCGTGTCGTGGACGTTGATGCCGACCCGCTTGCCCTTGGCGCCCGGCAGGTCCGAATCGGTGACGACCCCGGAGACGACGGCCACCTTGCCGCCGGTGACGAGGCAGTCCACCTCGGCCTTCGCCCAGGCACCGTCGCCGTCGGCGTAGTGGCTCCACTCGAAGGTGCCGGTGGCCTTCAGCGGATCGTCCGTGTCCTTCGCCGCCAGATGCGCGTCGAAGGAGAACGTGATGTCGTCCCCGGCCGACCGGTACAGCTTCGCCCTGCCGGTGAGCGCGGCGGCCTCGCGCTGCCGCTCACCGGCCGCGGAGGCGACGGAGGGCGCTGAGACGGCGAAAGCAGTGGAGGGTGTTTTCGGTGTTGAGGTCGCTCCGGTGGCGGTCGACGTCGTGGTGGAGGCGGAGGCGGAGGCGGAGGCGGCGGCCCCGGTCGCCCCGGCGGTCACGAGCAGAGCGGCACCGAGCACGGCGGTCCTCGTACGGCGGTTCATGTCGGCCCTTTCGTGGTTCGTTCGGTGGTTCGACGGCGGGTGCTGGACAGCACTCACTCTCCCGGCGCCGGCGCCGCGCCACATCGCGCCGCAGGCTGCACCGGGCCTCCGCCGCCCGGCGGGGGAGTACACCCCTGCCCTGCGCCCCTGGGAGGAGGGACCCTCGTGGCTGTGGCGCAGGTCAGGGGCGCGCAACGAATCGCCGCCGTACCGCCGACGGACGCAACGATTCGTTCACCGGCGCGCAACGGCTCCTCCTTGTCCGCCCGGGCCCGCCGCCCGTACCGTCTACGTGGCCCCCACAACCACCCTTCCGTCCGGTGAGGAACACGCATGCGCACCGCCCTGCTCCAGAGCTCCGGCCGTCCCGGCTCGGTCGTCGAGAACCTCAAGGTCCTCGACGAGGCCGCGGGCCGGGCCGCCGCCGCGGGCGCCGGGCTCCTCGCCGCCCCGGAGATGTTCCTGACCGGCTACGCGATCGGCGCCGACGTGCACCGGCTCGCCGAGCCCGCCGACGGCGACTCCGCGGACGAGATCGCCGAGATCGCCTCCCGGCACGGCGTGGCCATCGCCTACGGCTACCCGGAGCGCGCCTCGGAGCTGGTCTTCAACTCGGCCCAGCTGATCTCCGCCGACGGCACGCGCCTCGCCAACTACCGCAAGACCCACCTCTTCGGCTGCTTCGAGCAGGAGTGGTTCACCCCCGGCGAGGAGCCGGTCGTCCAGGCCGAGCTGGACGGCCTCCGCGTCGGCCTGATGATCTGCTATGACGTGGAGTTCCCGGAGAACGTCCGCGCGCACGCCCTCGCCGGCACCGACTTCCTCGTGGTGCCCACGGCCCAGATGCACCCGTTCCAGTTCGTCGCCGAATCCGTCGTACCGGTGCGCGCCTTCGAGAACCAGATGTACGTCGCGTACGTCAACAGGGTCGGCACGGAAGGGGAGTTCGAGTTCGTCGGGCTCTCCACACTGGCCGGCCCCGACGGAGGTGCCCGGGCCCGTGCCGGGCGCGGGGAGGAACTCGTCCTCGGTGACGTGGACCCCGCTCTCCTCGCCGCCTCGCGGGAGGCCAACCCGTATCTGAAGGACCGCCGCCCCGGCCTCTACGGGTCCCTCGTCTGACACCCCTGGACGTCCGACACCCTCAGCCCCACCCGCCTCACCCCGGCTTTCCCCGCAAGGAGTCCGTACCCCATGACGTCCACGGTGCCCCCCGCCGTCCCGCACACCGACGCGCAGCCGCCGATCACCATGTTCGGCCCGGACTTCCCGTACGCGTACGACGACTTCCTCGCGCACCCCGCGGGCCTGGGCCAGATCCCGGCGACCGAGCTCGGCACCGAGGTCGCCGTCATCGGCGGTGGTCTGTCCGGCATCGTGGCCGCGTACGAGCTGATGAAGATGGGCCTCAAGCCCGTCGTGTACGAGGCCGACAAGATCGGCGGCAGGCTCCGGACGGTGGGCTTCGACGGCTGCGACCCCTCCCTCACCGCCGAGATGGGCGCGATGCGCTTCCCGCCGTCCTCCACGGCGCTCCAGCACTACATCGACCTGGTGGGGCTGCGGACCGAGCCGTTCCCCAACCCCCTTGCCGAGGCGACGCCTTCGACCGTGGTCGACCTCAAGGGCGAGTCGCACTACGCGACCAGCGTCGACGACCTGCCGCAGGTCTACCGCGACGTGATGAACGCGTGGAACGCCTGCCTCGAAGACGGCGCCGACTTCTCCGACATGAACCAGGCCATGCGCGAGCGCGACGTGCCGCGCATCCGCGAGATCTGGGCGAAGCTCGTCGAGAAGCTCGACAACCAGACCTTCTACGGCTTCCTCTGCGAGTCGGAGTCCTTCAAGTCCTTCCGGCACCGCGAGATCTTCGGCCAGGTCGGCTTCGGCACCGGCGGCTGGGACACCGACTTCCCGAACTCCATCCTGGAGATCCTGCGCGTCGTCTACACCGAGGCCGACGACCACCACCGCGGCATCGTCGGCGGCAGCCAGCAGCTCCCGCTGCGCCTGTGGGAGCGCGAGCCGCAGAAGATCGTGCACTGGGCGTACGGGACCTCGCTCTCCACCCTGCACGACGGGACGCCGCGCCCCGCCGTGACCCACCTGAACCGCACGGCCGGCAACGGGATCACGGTCACCGACGCCTCCGGCGACATCCGTACGTACCGGGCGGCGATCTTCACCGCCCAGTCCTGGATGCTGCTGTCCAAGGTCGCCTGCGACGACGCGCTCTTCCCGATCGACCACTGGACGGCGATCGAGCGCACCCACTACATGGAGTCGAGCAAGCTCTTCGTGCCGGTCGACCGGCCGTTCTGGCTGGACAAGGCCGTCGACGACAGGGGAAATCCGACCGGGCAGGACGTCATGTCGATGACGCTCACCGACCGGATGACGCGCGGTACCTACCTCCTCGACGACGGTCCGGACAGGCCCGCCGTCATCTGCCTCTCCTACACCTGGTGCGACGACAGCCTGAAGTGGCTGCCGCTGTCCGCGAACGAGCGGATGGAGGTCATGCTGAAGTCGCTCGGCGAGATCTACCCGAAGGTCGACATCAGGAAGCACATCATCGGCAACCCGGTGACCGTGTCCTGGGAGAACGAGCCCTACTTCATGGGCGCGTTCAAGGCCAACCTGCCCGGCCACTACCGCTACCAGCGGCGCCTGTTCACCCACTTCATGCAGGACCGGCTCCCCGAGGACAAGCGGGGCATCTTCCTCGCGGGCGACGACATCTCCTGGACGGCCGGCTGGGCCGAGGGCGCCGTACAGACCGCGCTCAACGCAGTCTGGGGCGTCATGCACCACTTCGGCGGCGGCACGGACCCGGCCAACCCGGGCCCGGGCGACGTATATGACGAGATCGCTCCGGTGGAACTGCCGGAGGACTGAGCCGAGCCCCTTCAGGGGCGCGGGGCCGCATCGATATGCGGCTCCGCCGCGGGGCGCGACCAGCCCCCACCGGCCCGCAGACTGGTCACCGCGTTCCCAGCGGAGTGAGCAGACACCGGCCGACCAGGCCAACCCCGGTGTCGAGCCGCTCCACGAACTCCTCGGCCAGGTCGGGGAGTTCCCGCAGCGCCCACACCGCCCGGGCCGCGGACCACGCCGCGTCCCGGGCCCGGTCCAGGCTCCACGCGCCGAGCAGGTGGGTCAGCGGATCGGCGATCTGGAGGAGATCGGGGCCCGGCATCAGATCTTCGCGGATGCGCTCCTCCAGCGAGACGAGGACGTCACCCACGCGATCGAACTCGTCCTCCAGCTCGGCCGGTTCGCAGCCGAGCGTACGACAGGTGTCCACGACCGCGAGCGCCAGATCGTGCCCGATGTGCGCATTGATGCCCGCGAGGGCGAACTGCAGCGGACGTACTCCGGGGTGCCGCCGGAGCTGGAAGAGCGGCCGCCAGCAGGCGGGCGGGCGGCGCTCGTCCGCGACCGCCTCGACGGCGTCCAGATAGCGCTCCGCGAACCGCACGTCCAGCGTGATCGCGGCGCGGGCATCGGTGAAGTGCCCTGTCTCCAGGCGCCGGTCGACCTCCTCGGTGACGGCGAGGTAGACACGGTTGAAGACCGCGACACCGTCCCGCTCGGGCCAGGCCGCACCGAGCGCACGCATCCGGTGCACCACCGCGTCGACGCTGTGCACGCGAGCTGTGAACTGTTCCAACGGCACCATGGGGGCAGGGTCCCAGGCCTACGCTGTGCCGAGGGCCGCCGGGCCGAGCGCTTCCCCAGAACGGGGGAACACGCGGGACCCGACGGAGGGGGGAGCACCACGTGTCAGGGCAACGTGCCCATCGCCTGGCCGCACGCAGGGCCGAGCGCAGGCGCGCCGCCCGGCGCGGCGCCATGGTCGCCGTGGCGTCCGCGGTCGTCGTGGTCGGCACGGTGACGGGGATGATGTCCGCGCTCGACGACGGTCGTGGCAGCGACGAGGCGCGCCCCGACGTCACCAGCTCGCCGCTTCTGCAGCCGCTGCCCGGCGTGCCCACGCCGTCGCCCTCGAAGACGTCCGCCTCGCCGTCCCCGTCGTCCTCCCCGTCCAAGGCGAAGCCGAGCCCGAAGCCCTCGAAGAGCGCGTCTACGAAGCCAAGGACCGAGCCCGTGTCCGTGCAGCTGTACCGGCATCCCGAGTCCCAGGTCCTCGACTGGGTCCGCGACCACCGCGACGACCCGCGCCGCCCGCTCATCGAGTCCCGGATAGCCGACCGCCCGGCCGCGGTGTGGTTCGCGGACTACACGCCGTCGAACATCACCGCCCGCGTCAGGGCGGTCACTTCGGCCGGCTCGGCGAAGGACAGGGTCCCGGTCGTCGTCCCGTACGCGATATCGAACCGCGACTGCGGAGGGGCCTCGCAGGGCGGTGCTCCGGACCTCGGGGCGTACGACGGGTGGATCGACAAGTTCGCGGCGGGCCTCGGTTCCGAGGAGGTCGTCGTGGTCCTGGAGCCGGATGCGATCGCCCAGTCCGACTGCCTGTCCGAAGGCGACCGGGCCGCCCGTTTCGCCTCGTTGGCCCGCGCGGGACGCGTCCTCAAGGCGGCGAACCCGAAGGCGCGGGTCTACTTCGACGCGGGCCACTCCGACTGGAACACCCCGGAGAAGCAGGCCGGGCTGCTGCGCCGGGCCGGTGCCGCGTCCGCCGCCTCCTCTGACGGCATCTTCAGCAACGTCTCCAACTTCAACCGGACGGGCGACGAGATCTCGTACGTCCGCCGGACCCTCGACGCCCTCGGCGGCCCCGCGAGTCTGGGCGCCGTCATCGACACCAGCCGCAACGGCAACGGCGCCCCGGCCGACGGTGAGTGGTGCGACCCCGCGGGCCGCAAGCTCGGCCAGGCGCCGACCATGAGCACCGGAGAGGCACGGATCGACGCCTATCTGTGGGTGAAGCTGCCCGGCGAGTCCGACGGCTGCAAGGGCGCGCCCGGTACATTCACGCCGGACTACGCCTACGACTTGGCGCGCTGATCCGCCCCCGGGTTCGCCCTCGGGTCCGCCCCCGCGGCCGATGAGTCGTCGTACGAGGACGTGCCCTCGTCGAGCAGCGGCTCCTGCGACTTGAGGTGCGCCGGGGCCATGGCGCGCAACGCGTGGTAGCCGATGATGACGACGAGCGTGCCGAGCGCGATGCCGCTCAGCGAGAACGTGTCGGTGAACTCCAGCGTGACGTTGCCGACGCCGATGATGATGCCCGCCGCGGCCGGCACCAGATTCAGCGGATTGCGCAGGTCCACCCCGGCGTTGAGCCAGATCTGCGCGCCCAGCAGCCCGATCATGCCGTACAGGATGACCGTGATGCCGCCGAGCACCCCGCCAGGGATGGCGGCCACGATCGCGCCGAACTTCGGGCAGAGGCCGAAGAGCAGCGCGAAGCCGGCGGCGGCCCAGTAGGCGGCCGTGGAGTAGACACGGGTCGCGGCCATCACGCCGATGTTCTCGGAGTACGTGGTGTTGGGCGGGCCGCCCACGGCGGTGGAGAGCATCGAGCCGACGCCGTCCGCGGAGATCGCCGTGCCCAGCTTGTCGTCGAGCGGGTCGCCGGTCATCTCGCCGACCGCCTTCACATGGCCCGCGTTCTCGGCGACCAGCGCGATGACGACGGGCAGTGCCACGAGGATCGCCGACCACTCGAAGGACGGGCCGTGGAAGTTCGGCAGCCCGATCCAGTCGGCCCGGCCCACGGCGGACAGGTCGAGCCGCCAGTGATCGGTGAGCTTGCCGCTCGCGTCGACGGAGTGGATCCGTCCGAAGACGCGGTCGAAGACCCAGGAGATCCCGTACCCGAAGACGAGCCCGAGGAAGATCGCGATCCGTGACCAGAAGCCGCGCAGGCACACCACGGCCAGGGCGGTGAACAGCATCACGAGCAGCGCAGTCCACTGGTCCTGCGGCCAGTACGTGGAGGCGGTGACCGGCGCCAGGTTGAAGCCGATCAGCATGACGACCGCGCCCGTGACGATCGGCGGCATCGCGGCGTGGATGATCCGCGCCCCGAACCGCTGCACCGCGAGACCCACGAGGAACAGCGCGACCCCGACCACGAAGACGGCACCGGTCACGGTGGCGCTGCTGCCGCCCTGCGCGCGGATCACCGCGGCGACGCCCACGAAGGACAGCGAGCAGCCCAGATAGCTGGGCACCCGGCCGCGGGTCGCGAGCAGGAAGATGACCGTCGCGACGCCAGACATCATGATCGCGAGGTTCGGGTCCAGGCCCATCAGGACGGGCGCGACGAAGGACGCCCCGAACATCGCCACCACATGCTGGGCGCCGAGCCCGGCCGTACGCGGCCACGAGAGCCGTTCGTCGGGGCGGACGACCGCCCCCGGCGCGGGCGTGCGCCCGTCACCGTGCAGCTTCCAGCGCACGCCGAGGTCCATGGTGGGGCTTCGCTTTCTCTGTACGTCGAGATCCTGACGCCGATGGGCCGACGTCAAGATCCGTAAGTGAAGATCAGCGCCATGGTAGGGCGGAGCGGGAGGAGCGGACGGTTCAGGGCCGACGATCCGGAACCGGCGCATCCGCCGTGCTGAGCTTCCCGCCGGCCTCGCGGCCGCTGGCACGCAGCACGTTCGCGAACGAGGCGAGGCCGAGAGTCAGCACCGTCACGAGGACGAAGGACGTCACCAGGCTCGTCGCGTCCGCCACGGCCCCGATCGCGGACGGCGCGATCAGGCCCGAGGTGTACGTGATGGTGGCGACGCCCGCGATGGCCTGGGACGGGTTGGGGCCGCTGCGACCGGCCGCCGCGAAGCAGAGTGGGACGACGACGGCGATGCCGAGGCCCAGCAGGGCGAAGCCGGCCATGGCCATCGGGGCGTTCTGGGCCACCACGACGAGCAGCGCGCCGAGGGTCGCGAGGGCACCGCTGACCCGTACCGTGCGGACCGGGCCGAAGCGGTCCACCACCGCGTCGCCGGCGAACCGCGCGATCGCCATGGTGAGCGTGAAGCCCGTCGTGGAGGCGGCCGCGACCCCGGCCGAGCTGTCGAGGACGTCCCGCAGATACACCGCCGACCAGTCCAGGCTCGCCCCCTCCGCGAACACTGCGCAGAAGCCGATCGCGCCGATGAGCAGCGCCGACTTCGGTGGCAGCGCGAAGCGCGGGGGCGGTTCCTCGTCCTCGGTGGGACGCAGGTCCAGTACCCACTGGCAGGCGGCCACGCCGATCAGCGTGAGCGCCACGGCGGCGAGCGCGTGGTGCAGACGCGCGTCCGAGCCCAGATGAGCGGCGACGGTACCGGCCGCCGAGCCGACCAGGGCGCCCGCGCTCCACATCCCGTGCAGCCCGGACATGATCGACTTGTCGAGCCGGGACTCGATCTCGACACCCAGGGCGTTCATCGCCACATCGGCCATGCCGGCCGTCGCGCCGTAGACGAAAAGGGCCATGCACAGGGTGACCAGGTTCGGCGCCAGTGCCGGGAGGGTGAGCGCGAGCGTCCACAGCGCGATCAGGCCGCGCAGGGCCGCGCGGGCGCCGAAGCGGTGGCTGACGCTGCCCGCGAGCGGCATCGCGACGGACGCGCCGATCGCCGGGAACGCGAGCGCCAGGCCGAGCTGGCCCGCGCTCACGGAGGCGTGGTCCTGGATCCAGGGGACGCGGGTCGCGAACGAACCGGTGACGGCGCCGTGCACGGCGAACACCGTCGCCACGGCGTACCGGGAGCGCTTCACCTCGCGCTGGTCGTAGACCACTTCACCCATTCTCCCGGCCCCTCCCTGTCCTCTCCCCACTGTGCCGCCGTAAACTATCAGGAACCCTGCCTGATAGAAAGGCGGTATCGGGCCCTGCCGCCCTGGCGCCCCCGATCTGGAAGGATCCCGGCATGCCCGCATCACCGAGCACCGCCCGGGCCATCAACGACCGGCTCGCCCTGCGCCTCCTCCAGCAGGAAGGCCCTTTGACGGCAGGGCAGTTGAAGCAGCTCACCGGCCTGTCCCGTCCCTCGGTCGCCGACCTCGTGGAACGCCTCGCCGCGGCCGGACTCATAGGCGTCGTGGGGGAGTCGGGCGAACAGCGACGCGGCCCGAACGCCCGGCTGTACGGGATCGTCGCCGACCGCGCCCACCTGGCCGCGCTGGACGTACGCACCGAGGGCGTGGCCGTCCTCGTGTCGGACCTGCTGGGCTCGGTGCTGGCCGAGGCGTCGGTGCCGATCGGCGACGGGACGGACACCGGGCCCGCCGTCGAACAGGCGGTCACGCTGGTCGAACGTACGGCCAAGGAGGCGGGTGTCGAGCGGCTGCACACCATCGGCGTCGGAGCCCCCGGGCTGATCGACCCCTCCACCGGCGAACTCCGCGACTCCTCGGGCCTGCCCGAATGGCACCGCCGCCTCGCCGCGGCGCTGCAGGAGCGGCTCCCGGCCCGTGTCCTCGTCGAGAACGAGACCAACCTCGCGGCGCTGGCCGAGCAGCGCGACGGGGCCGCACAGGACCGCGACACCTTCGTCCTGCTCTGGCTCGGCCACGGCATCGGCGCGGCCGTCGTCCTCGACGGCGTCCTGCGCCGGGGTGCCTCCGGCGGTACGGGCGAGATCGGCTTCCTGCCGGTGCCGGGCACGAGCGGCCTGCCGTCCGCGACGGGCTGCGACGGCGGCTTCCACTCCCTCGCGGGCGCCGCCGCGATCACCGAACTGGCGGCGCGCCACGGGATCGTGGCGCCCGCCGAGCCCCACGAACCGTATGCGGCGGCGCTGGTGCGGGAGGCCGTGGCGCGGGTCGTGGCCGACGCCGGGGATCCCTCGGCCTCGGGTTTCCTCGACATGCTCGCCGAGCGCGTCGCCCTCGGTGCCGCGTCCGTCGTCGCCGTTCTGGACCCGGGATGCCTGGTGCTCGCGGGCGAGATCGGTGGGGCGGGCGGCGAGGTGCTGGCCGCCCGCGTCCAGGACCGGGTCGGGCGAATGTCGCCGCTGCCCACCGAGGTGCGGGCCGGCACCCTGGGCGGCGGCGCCGTGCTCCGGGGGGCGCTGCTGATGGCGCGGGACGGGGCCCAGGACGAACTGTTCGCGCCTCCGGAGAGGTGACGGACGGGAATGGTCGATGTCCGTGAACGGAGACCCGGCGGCGGGGCAAGGGCCTCCGTCACCGCCGCCGGGTCGTTCTGGGGGCGGGCCGGCGAACGCGGAGCCCGTAGAGGCGTCGGTGAACGCAGACCCTAAAGAGGACTAGACCAAAGCGTCAATAGGTATGGACCAATCGTAAGCTGCTGTGTCTGAAAGGTAGTTGGTCCGCCATGAGTGTCCAGTGAAGTCCATCGGCACACCCTGTGAGGCAGCCCACAACATTCGCCCGCATGGGCGTCGATCAGGCGTGGCACACTGAGTCTGTACCAGAAGCAGCGCACTCCGGGGTCGGTGAAAGTCCGAACCGGCGGTTACAGTCCGCGACCCGGTCGCTTCCAGCGGCCGGTTGACCAGGTGAAATTCCTGGACCGACGGTTAAAGTCCGGATGGGAGGCAGTGCGCGGCGGGCGGGCATTCGTGCGTGCCGCCGTCTGTTTCGACGTGTCCCACGGGACTCGTCCTACGCGGCGTCGCCCCCCGGTGTCCTCGCTCGCTCATATCTGTCGTCATCGACAGGCCCCGGAGTCCGTGCCCGAAATGGCAGGAGGACCCGGGAAGTGTTCACCGGAATCGTCGAAGAGCTGGGTGAGATCACCGCCGTCGAGAACCTCGGCGACGCCTCCCGTTTCCGGCTCCGTGGCCCCGTAGTCACCGAAGGTGCGCGCCATGGCGACTCCATCGCCGTCAACGGCGTCTGTCTGACGGTCGTCGAGCACGAGGGCGACGAGTTCACCGCCGACGTGATGGCGGAGACACTGGACCGCTCCAGCCTCGGCGTCCTCGCCGTCGGTTCCCGCGTCAACCTCGAACGCCCCATGGCCGTGGGCGAGCGCCTGGGCGGGCACATCGTGCAGGGCCATGTGGACGGCACGGGCGAGGTCATCGAGCGCAAGCCGTCCGAGAACTGGGAGATCGTGAAGATCTCCCTCCCCGCGGAACTCACGCGCTATGTCGTCGAGAAGGGCTCCATCACCGTCGACGGCATCAGCCTGACCGTCGTCGAGGCGGGCCCCGACTTCTTCACCGTCAGCCTCATCCCGACCACCCTCGACCTGACCACGCTCGGCCTCAAGCAGCCCGGCGACCCGGTCAACCTCGAGGTCGACGTGATCGCCAAGTACGTCGAGCGGCTGCTCGGCTCGCGGGGAGAGCAGCCGGCCGGGCTGCCCGGCAGCCAGGGAGCGACGTCGTGAACTGGCTCAACTCCGAGGCGTTCACGCTCTTCGGCCAGCACATCAAGTGGGCCGACATGATCGGCAACGTGATCGGTCTTATCGGCCTCGCCCTCGGCTGGCGGCGGTCCATCTGGACCTGGCCCGTCCAGTTCCTGTCCGGTGCCATCCTGCTCGCCGCGTTCGCCACCGCCCACCTCTCCGGCAGCGCCGGCAAGCAGATGGTGGTCATGGCCGTCGCCCTGTGGGGCTGGTGGCAGTGGAACCGTGGCAAGGGCAGCTCCGCAGACGGTGCGGACGGCTCCATCGCCGTGCGGTTCGCCACCTGGCGCGAGCGCGGGTACCTCCTCGGTGCCGCAGCCGTCGGCACCCTCGCGGTCGGCAGCCTGTTCACCGCGTACCCGACGCTCTCCTGGGACCCCTGGCCGGACGCGTACATCTTCGTCGGCACGGTCGTCGCGATGTACGCCCAGGCGCGCGGCATGGTCGAGTTCTGGTTCGCCTGGCTGCTCGTCGACCTGGTGGGCGTGCCGCTGAACTTCGCCAACGGCTTCGCCTTCTCCGGCTTCGTCTACATCATCTACGGCGCGCTCGTCCTGTGGGGCATGCGCGACTGGTGGCTGCGCTCCCGCAAGGCCGGGCAGCCCTTCCTGGAAGGAGCCCCGGCATGACATCCGCGCCGGTTTGGTACAGCACGGGCCACGATCAGGACGCCTCCGACTTCGCGCTCGACCCGGTCGAGCAGGCCATCGCCGACATCGCGGCGGGCCGCCCGGTCGTGGTCGTCGACGACGAGGACCGGGAGAACGAGGGCGACCTCGTCATCGCCGCCGAGAAGGCGACCCCCGAGATCATCGCCTTCATGATGAGCGAGTGCCGCGGCCTGATCTGCGCACCCATGGAGGGCGACGAACTCGACCGCCTCCAGCTCCCGCAGATGGTCGAGAACAACACCGAGTCGATGCGCACGGCCTTCACGGTCTCCGTCGACGCGGGCCCCGCGTACGGCGTGACCACCGGTATCTCCGCCGCCGACCGCGCCACCACGCTCCAGTTGCTGGCCGGCGGCGAGGCCGAGGCGGGCGACTTCGTGCGCCCGGGCCACATCTTCCCGCTGCGCGCCAAGCCCGGCGGCGTCCTGACCCGCGACGGCCACACCGAGGCCGCCGTCGACCTCGCCCGGCTCGCGGGTCTGCGCCCGGCCGGTGCCATCGTCGAGATCGCGGGCGAGGACGGCCGGATGCTGCGGCTGCCCGAGCTGATCCCGTTCGCCCGCAAGCACGGCCTGACGATCATCTCCATCGAGGACCTGATCGCCTACCGCCGCACCGCCGAGCCCACCGTCCGCCGTGAGGCCGAGACCCAACTGCCCACCACCTTCGGCGAGTTCACGGCCTTCGGCTACCGCTCCATCGTCGACGGCGTCGAGCACGTCGCCCTGGTCCACGGAGAGATCGGCGACGGCGAGGACGTCCTCGTACGTGTCCACTCCGAATGCCTCACCGGCGACATCTTCCGCTCGCTGCGCTGCGACTGCGGCCCCCAGCTCGAAGCGTCCCTGGAGCGCATCCAGGCCGAGGGCCGCGGCATCGTCGTCTACCTCCGCGGCCACGAAGGGCGCGGCATCGGGCTCCTGTCCAAGCTGCGCGCGTACGAACTGCAGGAGCAGGGGCACGACACCCTCGACGCCAACCTGGAGCTCGGCCTGCCCGCCGACGCCCGGGACTACGCGGCGGGCGCGCAGATCCTGGAGGACCTCGGCGTGCGCAGCCTGCGCCTGATGACCAACAACCCCGAGAAGACCGACGCGCTCGTCCGCCACGGCCTCAAGGTCACCCACCGCGAGCCGATGCCCGTACAGGCGGGCGAGCACAACCTCCGGTATCTGCGTACCAAGCGGGACCGGATGGGGCACGACCTGCCCTGGCTGGACACGACCACCGTGTCCGCCTGCGGCAACCAGTAACGGCAAAGCACGAGGAGACACACACGTGAGCGGCAAGGGTGCACCCGAACTGTCCGTACGCAACTGCAGCGACCTCAGGGTCGCCGTCATCGCGGCACAGTGGCACGAGAAGGTGATGGACGGTCTCGTCGACGGCGCGCTGCGCGCCCTGCACGAGCTGGGAATCGACGAACCGACCCTCCTGAGGGTCCCCGGCAGCTTCGAGCTGCCGGTCGTCGCGAAGGTCCTCGCGGGCCGCGGGTACGACGCGATCGTCGCGCTCGGCGTCGTCATCCGCGGCGGCACCCCCCACTTCGAGTACGTGTGCCAGGGCGTCACCCAGGGCCTCACCCAGGTCTCCATCGACACCGGTGTCCCCATCGGCTTCGGCGTCCTGACGTGCGACACGGAGGAACAGGCCCTGGACCGCGCGGGCATCGAGGGCTCGAACGAGGACAAGGGGCACGAGGCGGTGACGGCCGCCGTGGCGACGGCTGCCACCCTCCGCTCAGTATCCGAACCCTGGCGCTGAGCGAACGGCGGTTGCGCGTAGGGTGGGCAGCACCATGTCCAAGAAGACTTTCGAGGAGCTCTTCACCGAGCTCCAGCACAAGGCCGCCACCGGCGACCCCGCCACTTCCCGCACCGCAGAGCTGGTCGGCAAGGGGGTCCATGCCATCGGCAAGAAGGTCGTCGAAGAGGCCGCCGAGGTCTGGATGGCCGCCGAGTACGAGGGCAAGGAAGCGGCCGCCGAGGAGATCTCGCAGCTGCTCTACCACGTCCAGGTGATGATGGTCGCCCGCGGCATCTCCCTCGACGACGTGTACGCCCATCTCTGAGCCGCGACTCAGAGAACTCCGAGCCGTACCTCCGAGAAGCACGCCCACTCCCGCACCGTACGAGCCGACAGCCGTGCGGACGAACAAAGGAAGCCGACCTCATGCTGCGCATCGCCGTCCCCAACAAGGGTTCCCTGTCAGGCCCCGCGGGGGAGATGCTGCATGAGGCCGGCTACCAGCAGCGCAGGGAGGCCAAGGAGCTCAGGATCGTCGACCCGGAGAACGAGGTCGAGTTCTTCTACCTCCGCCCCCGAGACATCGCGATCTACGTCTCCTCCGGCAAGCTCGACATCGGCATCACCGGCCGCGACCTGCTGATCGACTCCGCGGCCCACGCGGAGGAGATCCTCCCGCTCGGCTTCGCCCGCTCCACGTTCCGCTTCGCCACCAAGCCCGGCACGGCCAAGGCGGTCGAGGACCTGGCCGGCATGACCGTCGCCACCTCGTACGAGGGCATCGTCGCCAAGTACCTCGACGACAAGGGCATCGACGCGTCCGTCGTCCACCTGGACGGCGCCGTCGAGACGGCCATCGAGCTCGGTGTCGCCGAGGTCATCGCGGACGTCGTCGAGACCGGCACCTCGCTGCGCAACGCGGGGCTGGAGGTCTTCGGCGATCCGATCATGAAGTCCGAGGCCGTGGTCATCCGCCGCACGGGCGCGGAGGCCACCGGGGCCACCGAGGAAACAGAGCCCAAGGTGCAGCAGTTCCTGCGCCGCCTCCAGGGCGTCCTCGTCGCGCGGACCTACGTGATGATGGACTACGACTGCCGCGTCGAGCAGCTGGAGAAGGCCGTCGCCCTCACCCCCGGTCTGGAGTCGCCGACCGTCTCGCCGCTGCACAACGAGGGCTGGGTCGCCGTGCGCGCCATGGTCCCGAGCAAGGAAGCCCAGCGGATCATGGACGACCTCTACGACATCGGCGCGCGGGCCATCCTGACCACGGCCATCCACGCCTGCCGCCTCTGAGGACCGCCCGCCATGTCCGACGCACCAGAGCTGCCCTCTCTTCCCGTCACCTTCCGGCCGGGCCGCACCCGAGCCGTCCTGCTGACCGCCGGCGCCACGATCTTCGTGGTCATCACCACAGTCGCGATGCTGCTGGAGAAGCTCAGCCCGGGGGAGCGCACCAGCTTCGTCTTCACCGGGGCCCTGCTCTTCGGGGTGCTCGTGCTGCTCTCGCGGCCGAAAGTCGTCGCCGACGAGTCCGGCGTGACCGTCGTGAACATCGCCGGCCGCCGGAAGCTGGCCTGGGCGGAGATCCTGCAGGTCAACCTGCGCCCGGGCGACCCGTGGGTGTTCCTGAACCTCAGTGACGGCACCAGCCTGGCCGCACTCGGCATCCAGCCGGGCATCGCCAAGCAGCAGGCGATCCGTGACGCCCGTGCGCTGCGGGCCCTCGTCGAAACCCACTCCGTTCACGAGCCCGACGGACATGAGGAAGACGAGCACGACGAACATCACGCCTGACTCTCGGCCTTCCACCCTGCCGTACGGGCCCATGTCTTGATTAATCTGTTGGCGGAGGCGTTTTCGTTGCGCCTCCGCCTCCGGCTTTCACCCGGGACCCAGAGGCCCCCTGCTACTCGAGGAGTGACTCCCTCCAGCGATGGACGGATCGTCCTGTAGTACCTGCGCCGCTCCCTCCCGACATATCGAGGCGGCGGCATGACCATCCCCCTGCTGCTCCTCGGAGCGGCGTTCCTGTTGATCCTCGCCAACGGCTTCTTCGTGGCGGCCGAGTTCGGCCTCGTCACGGTGGAGCGCCCCGATGCCGAGAAGGCCGCCGCCGAGGGCGACCGACGGGCCCGTACGGTCGTCAACTCGCTCAAGGAGCTGTCCTTCCAGCTCTCCGGCACCCAGCTCGGCATCACCATCACCTCGCTCGTCGTCGGCATGCTCGCCGAACCGGCGCTCGCCGAGCTGCTCAACGGCCCCATCACCGCGGTCGGCATCCCCGAGGGAGCCGTGTCCGGTGTCGCCGTGGTCGTCGGCATGCTGCTGGCCTCGGCCGTGCAGATGGTGATCGGCGAGCTCGTGCCCAAGAACTGGGCGGTCTCCAGGCCCATGCAGGTCGCGCGGTTCGTCGCGGGCCCGCAGCACGCCTTCTCGACCGTGTTCCGGCCGGTGATCTCGGGGCTGAACTCCGTGGCCAACCGGCTCGTCCGCACCCTGGGCGTCGAGCCCACCGCGGAGCTGGCCTCCGCCCGCACCCCCGGCGAGCTGGTCTCCCTGGCCCGGCACTCGGCCCAGGCCGGCGCCCTGGAGCAGGACACCGCCGACCTGTTCGTCCGTACGCTCTCGCTGGCCGACCTCACCGCGCAGCACGTCATGACCCCGCGCGTGAAGGTCAGCGCCCTCCAGTCCTCCGCGACCGCCGAGGACGTCGTGAACCTCACCCGCGCCACCGGCCTGTCCCGCTTCCCCGTCTACCGGGAGCGGATCGACGAGATCGTCGGCATGGTGCACCTCAAGGACGCCCTCGCGGTGCCCTCGCAGAACCGGCTGCGCACGCCCGTCACCAGGATCGCCCAGGCCCCGCTGCTCGTCCCGGAGACGCTGCCCGTGCAGCCCCTCCTGGAGCGGCTGCGCAACGAACAGCCCATCGCCGTCGTCGTCGACGAGTACGGCGGCACGGCCGGCGTGGTCACCCTGGAGGACATCGTCGAGGAACTCGTCGGAGAGGTCCGCGACGAGCACGACGGCCATGACGTCCCCGAACTCGCCGCCGCACCGGCCGAGGACGGCCGGCCCGCCTGGGACGCCGACGGCAGCTGCCGCGTCGACATCCTCCAGCGCATCGGCCTGGACGTCCCCGAGGGCCCGTACGAGACGGTCGCCGGCCTGGTCGCCGATCTGCTCGGCCGGATCCCCGCACCCGGTGACAAGGCGGAACTGCCTGGCTGGCGCCTCTCCGTGCGCCAGGTCGGGCACTACCGGGCCGAGCGGGTCCGGCTGGTCAGGACCGCCGGTGCCGCCTCGACCGCCGCCTCCGCTTCCGTGGTGGAGGCCGTCCGATGAGCGTGCTCCAACTCCTGTTCGCGGGCCTGCTCGTGCTCGCCAACGGCTTCTTCGTCGGCGCCGAGTTCGCGCTGGTCTCCGTCCGCCGCAGCCAGATCGAACCGCTCGGCACCGCACGGGCCCGCCAGGTCATGTACGGCCTGGAGAACCTGCCGCAGATGATGGCCGCCGCGCAGTTCGGCATCACGGTCTGCTCGCTGACGCTCGGCGCGGTCGCCGAGCCCACCGTCGCGCACCTCCTGGAGCCGGTGTTCCACGCCGTGCACCTGCCCGAGGGCATGATCCACCCGCTCGGGTACGTCATAGCCCTCGCCGCGGTCGTCTTCCTGCACCTCGTCGTCGGCGAGATGCTGCCGAAGAACCTGGCGATGGCAGCCCCCGAGAAGACCGCGCTGTGGCTCAGCCCGGGCCTGGTCGCCTTCGCCCGGCTCTGCAAGCCGGTGACACTGGGCCTCGGCGCCTGCGCCCGCGTCATCCTGCGGCTCTTCCACGTCGAGCCCAAGGACGAGGTCGAGGCGGTCTTCACCAGCGAGCAGCTCAACCGGCTCGTCGAGGACGCGGGGCAGGCGGGTCTGCTCGACCCCGAGGAGCAGGAGCGCCTCGAGGACGCTCTGGAGCTGGGCTCCCGCCCGGTCACCGACGTGCTCCTGGACAGCGAGTCCCTGGTGACCGTCGGCCCCTCGGTCACCCCGGGCCAGGTCGTCGCTCTCACCGCCCGCACCGGGTACTCCCGCTTCCCGGTGGCCGCCGAGAACGGCGCCTTCATGGGCTACCTGCACGTGAAGGACGTACTCGACCTGGAGGAGTCCGAGCGGGCCGTGCCGCAGCAGGTCTGGCGCCCCATGACGACCCTCGGGGCCGAACTCCCGCTGGACGACGCCCTGACCGTGATGCGCCGCGCCGCGACGCACCTCGCCCAGGTCGCCGACGCGTCGGGCCGCGTGCTCGGCCTGGTCGCCCTGGAGGACGTACTGGAACTCCTGGTCGGCGAGGTCCGCGACCCGGCACACCGGGAGACTCCGGCGGTACGGGTCGGCGAGCCGCGCAAGGAGACAGCGGACCCGGCACCGGGTCCGGAGACAGCGGAACAGGCACTGGCCAGCTGACGCAGAAGACCCGCGCCCCTGTTCTTTCAGGGGCGCGGGGCTGTGACATCTGCGGCTCCGCCGCGGGGCGCGACAGGCCACGACGGCGCCGCACCCGCGAGCTCACAGCAAGACACCGAGCTCGTGGGCGAAACTCACATGGGTGAGGGATCCTGCGGCCCTCGCCCCGACAAGACCTCGCCATACGCCTGCATCAGATCCGGCAGCCGAAGCGTGGACAGATCGTCGCGGCTCAGATGCCCCGGGTACACCGAAAGCCGCAAATCACGGTACGCGCAGCTCTTCTCGTACAGCGTGCGCAGAAACCGCCCATTGCCGAGCTCGTCGATCCAGCCCTGATCGACAACGTGCCCGCTGATGGAGCGCAGCTCGTCGAGCGCCTCCTCGTCCCACACGTCACCGTTCTCCGCGGCCAGCACCTCGCCGATCGAGGTCAGTTCGAGCGGGCGGTACGAGGGGAAGTCGACGCGGGTCGTGAAGCGGGACGAGAGCCCCGGGTTGGCGGCCAGCAGGCGGTCCATGCCCTCGGGATAGCCGGCGAGGATCACGACGAGGTGGTCGCGGTTGTCCTCGGCCCGCTTCAGCAGGACCTGGAGCGCCTCGTCGCCGTACGCGTCGCCCTTGCCGTAACCGGAGTTGGAGAGCGAGTAGGCCTCGTCGACGAAGAGGACGCCGCCGATCGCGGAGTCGATCAGTTCGTTGGCCTTCACGGCGGTCTGGCCGAGGTACTCGCCCACCAGGTCCGCGCGTTGGGCCTCGACGAGGTGGTCGCCGCCGAGCAGGCCGAGCGCGTAGAAGACCCGGCCGAGGATCCGGGCCACGGTCGTCTTGCCGGTGCCGGAGGGGCCCGAGAAGACGAAGTGCCGCTTCGGCGGCTGGACCGGCAGCCCTTGCCCGGCCCGCAGCCGCGCCATGTTCAACTGCGCGGACAGCGCCTTCACCTGGCGCTTCACCGGTTCGAGGCCGACCATGTGCTCCAGCTCCAGGAGCGCCTCTTCGAGCAGTGCCGGATCGGTGGGCCCGGTCGGCAGATGCGGCGGACGCACCGGCACGATGGCTTTCTCGCGGACCCGGTCCGCCTCGGAGGGCAGCGCGCCCGGCGGCGGCAGTTCGGGCTCCGAGAGCTTGAGATCACGGCCCTCGCCGCCGAACAGCGGGTCGACGCCGTCCGGGCCGTCCAGAATGTCCTGGCCGACACCGGTGAGCGTGATCGCCGCGAGGTCGGCCGTGTCGTCGTACCCGTCGCCCTCGGAGATCGCCGCGAGCCGTGCGGAGGTGTCCATGAAGGCCGGGTCGACCCGGTGGACCGTCCGGTACAGGGGCAGCGCCGCGGCGGAGCGGCCCGTGCCCTCGTGCGCCCGCGCCAGCCAGTACCGCAGCTCCTTGCGCTGCGGCTGCTCGCTGCGACAGCGCATCAGGGCCGACGACAGCAGCGGCTCGGCCTGCCCGAACATCTCCAGGCGCACCCGTGCCATGCCGCCGAAGAGACCCGCCTCGATACCCAGCATCGGATCGTCGATCAGCGGATCCGTGTGCCGGACCAGCTGCTCCCAGTCCTTGACGAGATACGCCCGGCAGGCGTGCAGGAACCGCACCTGCGGATCCGCGTCCACGGGCGGCAGGCTCGCGAGCGCCCGGTCCAGCTCCGGGACATGACGTCCGTCGAGCCAGTGGGAGGCGTGCGCGAGCAGCAGATCGCGCGGCGACTCCAGGACGGGCTGCACCCACCAGCCCAGCCAGTACCAGGAGTTGAGCGTCCGCCGGTGGCGGGAGCGCTGTTCCCCGAAGCGCTCCCGGTGCCGGAACATGCGCAGCAGCGCCGTCGTCGTGTCGATGCGCAGCGCGTGCAGCCCGAGCCAGCCGTCGGCCATTCCCGGATCCATCCGGACCGCGGCGCGGAATTCCTCCTCCGCCTGCGGATAGGCCCCCATCGTGTAGGCGTCCACACCTCGCAGCCAGGCGAGGTCGGCCGGGGCCTCGGGGCCCTGCGTGCCGAAGTCCATCACGTCCCCCACAAACCGTGCCCCCGTTGATCGCCGGGCGGGCCGGTGCCCGTCGGCAGTCTTCGTCGAACCGCTGTGCCGCGGACGGGAGTTGCGTTCGGTGCGGAGAGCATCCGTCCGAATGTCGCACCGAGAGGCATCGTACCTGCGGGGCAGTACCGGGCCGAAGGGTGCCGCACGACAGGTTCTCCGAGGTGGGAGCAGATGGGGCGCACTCGGTTCGGTGACTCAGGGTGAACGAATCGCGCCTCGGAGCGTCCGAAAAACGGCTGCGGGCAGAACGAAGCCCCCGATCACGGGGGAACAACCGGGGGCTTCGCGTCTGCGGGGCGGCCCCAAAAGGCCGCACATTCAGAAAGTAAGTCCTGTACGGCCCCCGGGTCAAGCCGAGTTGGAGCACTCAGGCAACTTCTCAGATGTGGGTCTTCACAAGTTCAGCACACAGACGCTGGGCCGTCACGGTCCGTGACCGGGAGGCTCTTCGCTGACGTCGCAGCAGGTCCCTGGAGCACCTCGTACCCCTCTGAACACTGCAGCACCAGAAGATCGGCGAACGGTTTTGACGGATCTTTGGTGAAGTGCCGACGCTCGGCGCGGACCCACCCCTCCCAGAACTCGTTCTGCGCCGAACCGTCCCTCTGCCGCCCGCGCGCCCATGCGTCCTCGTCGGCCAGCTCCATCCACAGCAGCCGCGCCAGCCACGGCCTGATCGCGCGACGGCCGGCGCCCACCCCCTCGACGAGGACCACGGGCGCGGGCGGCAGGGCGCGGTCCGGTCCGAAGCCGCGTGTGTCCCAGTCGTACGGCCGATAGTGCGCCGTCGTGCCGTGCGACAGCGGTTCGACGACCTCCTGGAGCAGCCGCCCGGTCCAGGCGAAGAGCTCCTCGTGCGTGGCGATGTCGTCCAGGTGGAGCACGGGGGCCCCGCCCAGCGCCGCGACCAGCCTGGCCCGCTCGCACGAGTGGTCCCAGGCGAAAGCCTGCCTCTCCAGTTCCGTCAGCTGGCCGGGTACCCGGGCCCCGGCGCCGCTCGGCGTGCGGTGC
>NZ_JAPWHT010000136.1:0-22601 GCF_027270795.1 Streptomyces sp. ActVer | reverse complement strand
GAGGGAGCGGGGCAGGCCCCCCGTCCGCATCGGTGTGGCGGGGGCATACGGCGGCGGCGCGTTCCTGGCGGGCACCGGGCACCTGCAGGCCGCAAAGGTTGGCGGATCCTCGGGCCGGGCAGTCCCGCGATGCCGGAGGAGGGGGCGCAGGGAGGTAGCCGGTGCCTCGGTCGCACCCCCTTGACCCGCAGGTCAGTCCCCTTGGCCAATACCCCGGTCCAGCGTCGTGCGAGGCGCTTCGTGGAATGCCTTTTCGGAGGACGCCGTTGTGATGGCCAGGAGTTCGGTGGCGGTGCGGCTGCCGTCGACCGGGACCGGCGTACTCATCAGCCAGTCGGCGGCGCCGGGCGCCGTCGCGGGAGGAACAACGAGCAAGGTGCGAAAGCCCTTGAGGTAGGAGCAGAGCACGATCTCGTTCTGTTCGTGACCGGACACGGACCACCCGGCGGTCACGGTGTGCACGCCGATGGCGACCTGGTGCGGGATGTCGGGCCACGGCTCGATCCCCACAATGACCCTGGTGATGTTGCCCGCCCCGTCCATCGCCTCGACCAGGCCGGGGAGTTCGGCGACGAGATTGTGGGAGTACGGCCACCATGCGCCGTCGAATCCGCCTTCGACGGCTTCGTAGGGTGCCAGTGAAAGCCGGACGGGCAGCGGTGAGGAGCGCTGCGCGTTGGCTGAGGGGTGATCGGCAGTCGTTTCCATGACGTGAACCTGCCTCCGGGCGGCGGTTGCGCCGCCCCGGTGTGGTTGTTCTCGCCGCCAACAGCCCGTCAAGGCGTGCTCCGGCACGGGACATCGGTGGTGGATTGGTCCACGGCCGTGGCCGCATGCGGGCGAGCATGGGCGGCGGCCGTATGTGCGAGGACGGCGCTGAGTTCCCCTCCCCCCGCCGTCTCGCAGCGGCTGTCCTCGCCATCCGCCCGGGGCGCGCGGGAACGTACCTCGGTCTCGAAAGAGGGCTGGGGAGGACGAAGGGCTGGAGCTGTGTTGTCGGCGATGCGGCTCCAGCCCGCTCACAGTGGTCGGATGGTCACTGTGGCCCGGGGGGCAGGGGGCCGAAAGGTGCTGGTGGGCAGCTCTTCACCAGGTACAGGTGGTGAAATGTGCGCGAGCCTCGTTGTGGAGCGTATACCCGGCCCGGTGACAGCGACAGTAGGCGTCCTGGACACCCCACCGGACCGCCCCAAGATCCGGATCAGGGGATCGGACACAGGATCTCGTCGCCCGCCGCGGCGCGACTGTGCCCGTCTTCGGCCTCCTCTACGGCGACGAGAGCGAGTACGTCCGGCGATCCGTCGCCAACCACCTCAACGATCTCAGATTTGGCCACGCCGACCTCGCCCTGGCCCCAGTGCGGTGCTGGCCGGACGCCCAGGCCGCGACGACCGGACGGCTCGTACGCCATGGACTGCGTACGCTCGTCAAATGCGGCCGCCCCGACGCCCTCGAACTGCTCGGCTTGGCTCCGGCGACTCTCGAGACCGACGGACCCGTGCTCGATCGCACCCACGTGCCGTTCGGCGGGAGCGTCCGCTTCAGCGCGACCATCCGCAATGCCTGCGTCCAGAACGCCCGGCTGGCGATCGACTGGGTGGGTCCACCACGGAGGGGTCAACGGCTCGCAGAGCGCGAAGACGTTCAAGCTCACGACCGCACTCTCACTCTGGACAGGACGACCGCAGTGACCCGGGAACACTCCTTCCCTCACCTCCCACCGCTGTCACCCGGGCCCGCGCACCATCGCCCAGCTGATCAACGGCGTGACGTCGGACCGCGCGGAGTTTGAACTCCGGGCCTCCTGAGGGCGCCCCAAAGGGCAGGGAGCCGGTGCCGTCGGGGTGGCGCCGTCAACCCGCAGGCCGGCGAGACTCTCACGGCCGGGCCGATCACGGGCGGCCCAGTACGTCGCGCGCTGGTAGCCGCCTGGTCAGCGGCCGGTGGATCCGTCGATCCGCTCGCGGAGGATGTCGGTGTGGCCGGCGTGCCGGCCGGTCTCTTCAATCATGTGCACCAGGACCCAGCGCATCGACGGTGCCTGCCCCCGGCGCGGGGGTCGCGGGGAGGGACGAGCCAGATCCGGGCAGGCGTCGATGACCTGGTTCGCTCGCTCGACGGTCGCCCGGTAGTCGGCGAGCACACTGTCCACGGTGTCCTGCGCGGACGGCCGCATGGTCGTACGCCAGTCACCGACATCCTCACCGAGGAAGTAGAACCGTTCGACGAACGCCAGGTGCTTGACCAGCCCCAGGAGGTTGGTACCCGAGGGCACTCCGCCCGTTCGGACTTGCGGTTCAGGCACGCCCTCGACCTTGTCCGCCACCGCGTTCCGCAGATAGTCGAGGAAGCCCCGCAGGGTGGCCTTCTCGTCGGCACCGGTGAGCGGGGGTCCGGTGTCCTTCGCCCGAGTCCTGGATCGCTTCGCGTCGTTTCCTGACATCGAGTCACTCCGTTCCGACGTGATGTCGTGTGGTTCGGACGGTCATCCGGCGGTGAGCTGGACGAGCAGGACGTTGTCGATGACGGTGGCCGTCTCACCAGCGGGTCCGGTGGCCCGGCGACGGGGCATGTCGGCGCGCAGGACGGACCAGCGCGCGGGGCCGAGATCGAGCTCGGCGGCGGTCTCGGTGGGTGTGGGGAAGCGGATGTCGGGGTCCTGGTTCCATGACCAGGGCGCGGTGGAACCGTGGTCGACGATCAGCAGGAGACCGCCGGGTCGCAGAGCCCGAGCGGCGGTGCCCAGCACTTGGTTGCGGAGCAACGGGAGCGGGGTGTGGAAGTACTGGGCGGAGACGAGATCGAACTGGCCGGCCGGGAAGCTTCTGCCCAGGTCGTGCTGTGCGGTGATGACCCGGTCCGCGACACCGAGATTGCGGGCACGTTCCCTCACCTGTGCGACGGCGGTGGTGGAGATGTCCACGGCGGTGACGTGCCAGCCCCGCTGGGCGAGCCAGATGGTGTCGCCGCCGGCGCCGCAGCCCAGATCCAGGGCAGCGCCGGGATCCAGTGGTGTTGCGGTCTCGGCGAGCAGTGGGTTGACGCGTGCGTCCCAGGTGCGCGGCGTGTGGTAGTGCCGCTCCCAGAACAGCTCGGCGTCGTCGTCCGCTGTGCCCTGGTCGCCCGCGGCGTCGGCGGTGGGCCGTCGGTGTCGGGTGGAATCCATCTGAGCTGCCCCTTCGTCGGCCGACGTGCCGAGCGTGATCCGATACGCACATTCGACGCCGGTGATGTACGGACAGCATCGCCAGCGCCATTTCGCCCTTGCAAGAAAAATTGCGGATCCGCATCATCGGGCCCATGGATGACAACATGGGCAACCCCGCAGGAGACGTACTGGCCGGAGTCGGGCCCCGACTGCGTGCCCTGCGCCGGGCGCGGAGCGCCACGCTGGCGGCGCTGGCAAGCGAAACCGGCCTCACGGCGAGCACCCTGTCCCGCCTCGAGAACGGCAAGCTCCGCCCCACCCTGGAGCAGTTGCTTCCCTTGGCCCGGGCGCATGGCGTCCCGCTCGACGACCTCGTCGCGGCGCCACCCACCGGCGACCCGCGCGTCCACCTGCGACCAGTGCGACGATCCGGGCTGGTGATGGTGCCACTGACCAGGCGAGCCGGCGGCATCCAGGCCTACAAGGTGATCTATCCGCCCGCCGGCCAGGCACCCACGATGAACCTGCAGACCCACGAGGGATATGAGTGGTTCTACGTCCTCAACGGACACGTCAGGTTCGCGCTCGGCGAGGAGGAGTTCAGGCTCGGCGTCGGAGAGGCCGCGGAGTTCGACACCCGCATCCCTCACTGGATCGGCAGTGCCGAGAGCCGGCCCGCGGAACTGCTCGCCCTGTTCGGCCCCCAGGGGGAGCGCGCACATCTGGCACCGTCCAGGCACTGACCATCGTGGTCACATCACATCAAGATGCCAGTCGGGGGACGTCGGGTGGACCGTGTCATCGGGCTCGACGACACCCGACAGGGCGTCGCGAAGCTGAGGATCCCGGACGGCCCCGGCCGGATCGAGCTGACGAAGTTCCCCACGCCGAAGGCGATCAGCGCCGGGCCGGCAAACGCACCGGTGAACACGCTGGGCATTCGCCGCATGTTCGCCGTCGAGGACATCGAGGACGTCCTTGCCCGCCTGCAAACCCATGGTGCCGAACTCGTCGGCGAGGTGCAGCGCTTCGAGGACAGCTATGAACCATCCAGGCATCTGCGCCTGGGAGTTGCGTGCGCCGGACGGTAAGGTGCGCATTCGGACGATCTTGAATTGCCCAGGTGATTGTCCTTGTCTCCCGCATCAACGTCCTCTGCCGGCTGACCGGGGCACCCACCTCGCGACCGGGCCGACTACTGGCCAATCGCCACACGGGGAGACGCCAACGCATGACCACGCAACCATCGCCACCTGGAGCGGAGCGGACTGACGGATCGTCCGTCCAGATCGGCGCTCTCGTTCCGCTGACCCGGCCCGGCTGGGTCGAGGCGGGCCAACACCTGCTCGCTGGACTCGAGTTGGCCGTTCGTGAAGTCAATGACGCGGGCGGGATCGTCGGAAGACCACTGGAGCTGGTGGTCCGGGACACCGCGGCCGATCCGCAGCGGGCCGCGGCGGCCGTGGATGATTTGGCCCGCCTGGGCGTGACCGTGGCGGGGGAGTACCACAGCGTCGTCGCTCGCTCGGCTGCCGCCAGGGCCGACGCCCTCGGCCTGCCGTTTCTCTGCTCGTCAGCGGTTCTCGACGCGCCCACCGAACAGCCGACGCAATGGGTCGCGCGCCTCTCCCCGCCGCAGTCCCGCGGCTGGCAGGTCTACGCGGACTACCTCCTCACCGCGGGGCACAGCCGGATCGCCGTAGCAGCCCAGCCGAGTGTCTACTGGGCAGCTGGGACACGCATTCTGCGGGACCACCTCGCTCCACGCGGCTCCACCGTCACCGAACTCGACATGAGCGCGTTCGACGCCACGGCCATCTGCGACGCCACGGCCGTGTGCGACGAACTCGTCGACAATCGCGCGACAGCCCTCCTTCTCCTGGTCGGCCACCCGGAGCCGGCGGTATCGATCGTCAAGTCCGTCCGCCGCGACCAGCGCCTCGCCGAGATCATGATCGGCGCTCCGGCCGGGCAACCGGAGTTCGCCGAATGGGCGACGCTGCTGGGCGACGACAGCGCCGCGGTCCCGTTCCTGCGCTACCTGCCCGAGCGCCTCACCCCAGTCGGTGTACGAGTCGAGACGGCTCTCCGCGAGCAGTTGGCCGCAGCGCCCTCCTTCGTCGCCTTCGAGGGCTACGACACGGTCACCGTCCTCGCCGATCTGCTGCGTTCCAACGGCGCGGACCGGGCGCGCACTGCCGAATCCTGGCCGCGCGTAGCAGTCGAAGGCACCCGCGGGCAGATCCGGTTCTCCCGCGTGCCGGGCATCAGCGTTTGGCAATGGGCCGGGACGCCGATCCAGGTCGTCGACCGAGACCCGGCGGAGCCCGACAGCTTCCGGATCCTTCACGCCGGCTGAGAGAACCCGCAGTTCGGACTGCCTCACCCGCAACATACGTATCCGCACCGGCGTTTCGGCCATCGGGCCGCTCGGAGCGACCCGTGCGCGTCAAGGGTGGATGCATCCGGCACGTTGGCTCTCCGCGCTCCCGCACGGAATCCGCTCCGTCCAAAACACGTGTGTTCGATTCGTGGTCGACGTCGTTGAGCCCGGTGGCACCACCTCGTTCCCAACGACCGTGCAGGAGATGTCCAGTTGACGTCAGCCGCCACCAACGACGCGCACCCCGTACCCCCACCGCCGCCGGCCGAGATCACCTACTCGGGGCAGTACTCCGTGAACCCGCTCGGCGAAGTGACCTTCCGCAAGCTCTGCGCGCAGCTCCCCTCCGTCCTGCGCCGCATCACCAAGATGTCCTGGGCCATCGATCGCCGAGCCGTGCTCCTGCTCCTGGCCTGCCAGTTGATCACCGGTGTGGCCGCCGCAGTGCAGCTGACCGCGACGGCCAAGGCAATGGGCCCCATCCTCGGCGACAACGCCGTCGCTGACCGCCTCTACGCGGCCCTGCCGGCTCTCCTCGTCGTGGCGGGCGCGAGTGCGCTGGCCCGCGGGTCGGGGGCCGTATCCACGTACGCCGAGCGGTGCATCACCCCCAGGCTGACGACCGCGACCGACACCGCCCTCGTCGAGGCCGTCTGCCGGGTCGAGGCAGCGGCGTACGCGGTCGACGGCTTCGCGGACCGGCAGGAAGCCGCCGAGATGGGGGTGATCCGCACGCACGTCATGGTCACGGACGCACAGCGCTTCATGTCGGCACTCGTCAGGATGGTCACGGCCAGCGGCGTCCTTTCGGTACTGAATCCCTTGATGCTGCCGTTGCTCCTCCTGGCCGTGCTCCCGGCCGGCGTCGGAGCGGTGCTCACCGCCCGCGTCGACTACGAGATCCACTACGCCAATGTCGCCGACCGCAATGTCCGCGGCATGATGCGGTGGTGGTCCACGACCCCCAAGTACGGCGACGAGGTCCGCGCGAACGGCATGACGGACTACCTCCTGTACTGGAACCGGGCGCTGTCCGAGCGAGTCGACAAACGCACCCTGGCCGCCGCACCCAGGACACTGCGCATCGCGCTGCTGTCGTCTCTCGCCGGTGGCGGTCTACTCCTCGCCACCTGGGCGGTCCTCGCCTGGCTGGCCGTGACCGGACGGATCGCGCTCGCCATCGCGGCCACGGCGGTCCTCGCGGTCCAGACGACCCTGGCCGCACTGTCCCAGGTCGTCATCAACGGGGCCGCGGTGTTCCACACGAGCCTCTACCTGAGCGACATGCAGGCGTTCCTCGACGACGCAGGCGAACGGGCTCCCCAACGCGGTGAAATGACAGTTGGTGCGCCGGTGGACGAGATCCGGCTGGACGAGGTCACGTACACGTACCCCGGGAAGGACAAGCCGGCCGTGGACGACGTAACCCTGACACTGCGCCGGGGAGAGATCCTCGCCATCGTCGGAGTGAACGGCTCCGGCAAGAGCACGCTGACACGTCTGATCACCGGTATCTACCTGGCGGACAAAGGACACGTCACCTGGAACGGCAAGGACCTCGCCCATGTCGACCCGGCCACGGTCTGGACCTGCATCGGGCTGGTACCGCAGATCTTCGCCCAGTGGCCGTTGCGGGTCCGGGAGAACGTGACACTGGGCCAGCCCCGCAGCCTGGACGACGCGCCGGTGTGGGAAGCGGTCGACGCGGTCGGCATGCGCGAGGCCGTCGAAGACCTCCCCGCCGCCCTCGACACGCTCCTCGCCCGCGAGGTCTTCGGCGGAGCCGAACTGTCCGGCGGCCAGTGGCAGCGCCTGGCCTGTTCCAGGGCCCTGTACCGCCGCCCCCAGCTGCTGATCCTGGATGAGCCGACCTCCCAGATGGACCCGAGGGGTGAACACGGGATCTTCGAAAGGATCAGGACCATCGCCCCCGACCGCATCACGATCGTCGTCACCCACCGACTCGAGAACACCAGGACCGCCGACCACATCGTGGTCATGGAGCAGGGCCGCATCACGGAACAGGGCGTGTACGAGGACCTCGTCCACGCCGGCGGCACCTTCGCCGAACTCCTCGCCCTCTCGCAGGACCGCTGAGGGTTCCCTCGGTTGCCCCCTTCAAGCCGAGGCGGGACCTGCTTCCTCCTGCTCGTGGTTGTGCCGCTTACCGCGCGAGATGCCCGGTGGTCCCGTAGGGTCGCGGTGCCGCCACGACAGGACGGGCGGTACGGCGCGGCCCTCGCGTTCCTTCGCGTGTGCGCGAGGTGGTTCCCACTCGGCATGGCGGTCCGGCGGCCATCTGCCGAAGGGGGCGCGTCGGCGCGGAGCGGCTCGACCGGTCAGGAGTGCCGATGTCAGGACAGTTCGAAGCGACGGTCGAGGTCGATCGGCCCGTTGAAGAGGTGTTCGCCTACCTCGCCGACGGACGCAACGACCCGCAGTTCAGCCCCCGGGTGCTCAAGATCGAACGGATCCCCGACACCCCCACGGCCGTGGGCACCGTCTTCCGGAGCACCGTCAAGGACGCGGGGATGAAGACCGCCAGGGAGTTCCGCATCACCACCCTCGAAGCCCCGGTGAAGATCCGGTGGGCCGAGGTGACGAAGAACAGCATGACGGCACGCGAAGGCGGCTACGACCTGGAGTCGCTGGCGGACGGCAGGACCCGGGTCCGTATCTTCAACGTCCTGGAAGGCCACGGGCTGGGCAAGCTCCTCGTCGGCCTGGCACTGGTCGCCGCCCGCAAGGACGCCGACGGTTTCGGTTCCCGGATCAAGACTGAGGCTGAAGCGGCGATCAGTCCGCGCTGACGCCGAGCGGACGGCCTTGTCCGCTGCTCGGCTCCAGTCGGCGTCGACCGCACGCGTCAGTACACCGCCGGGCCCGCAAGAAGAGGGGCCCGGCTTGTGTGCCGGTGGTGTGGGTTGGTCAGGCCCGTTCGCCCACGGGGACGCGCGGGAAGGACTCCCAGCGGTCGAGTTCGGCCAGGCGGGAGCGGAGCGAGGCCCGGATGTGTTCGACGGCGTCCGCGCCGACGGCCAGGCGCAGGGGCGGCTCGTCCAGTTCCGCGACCGCCATGATGGCGTCCGCGACGGTGTCGGGATCGCCGAAAGCCTGGGGCGGCAGCGCGGCGAAGTCGCTGAGGAACTGCCCGACGGTCGGCAGGTAGACGTCGTTCGGGGCGACGACCTGGAGGCTGGTGGAGAACTCGGTGGCGAAGGTGCCCGGTTCGATGATGGTGACCTTGACACCGGTGGGGGCCAGTTCGTGGGCGAGGGCCTCGCTGATCAGTTCCACGGCACCCTTGGATGCCGAGTAGAGGCCCGAGGAGGGCCAGGCGAACTGGCCGATGAGCGAGGAGGTCTGCAGGATCCGGCCTCGGGCGGCCCGCAGGGCGGGGAGCGTGGCGCGCAGGACGGCGAGGTTGGCCAGCACGTTGGTGTCGAAGATCGCGCGCGCCGCGTCCGCGTCGACCTGTTCGACGGAGCCGAACAGTCCGTAACCGGCGTTGTTCACCAGGACGTCCAGGCCTCCTGCGGCGCGCACGGCCTCGGCCAGGATGTCCTGTGCGCCGGGTGCGGTGATGTCGAGGGCGACCGGGGTGACCTGTCCGTGCGGGGCGCTCTCGGCGAGTTCGGCGAGCCGGTCGTGGCGTCGGCCGACGGCGATCACGTGGGCGCCGTCGGCGAGTGCGCGTTCGGCGACGAGGCGGCCGAAGCCGGAGGTCGCGCCGGTGATGAGCCAGGTGGAGGGCATGGCGGAGACTTTCTGTGCTGGGCCGTGCGTCAGGTGTACGGCCGGGTGGACGGGACGGGAGCACCTGGGTGGTGTCCCGCTCTCCAGCCAACCGCCGGCGCAGGCGTGTGGCGGCCATGGGATTGGCCCGCTGCTTCCTGGGATCCGTAGGGCCACCTTCACCGGGACACGGCGGGCCGGTACCGGCGACCATGGGGTCATGGAGCGCAACGAGGGACTCGGTGATTTCCTGCGCGCCCGGCGCGCGGCACTGGACCCGCAGCAGTTCGGTATCCGTGACGCGGCCCCGCGCAGGGTCCCCGGGCTGCGCAGGGAGGAACTGGCCGCGCTGGCGGGCGTCAGCGTGGACTACTACACGCGCCTGGAACAGGGCAGACCCATCACACCCTCGGAAGCCGTCCTGGACGCCCTCGCGGACGCTCTGCAGCTCGATCCGGCGGAACGCAGCTATCTGCACGCGGTGGCGCGCCGACCGGCCACGAGCCGACGCCGCACGCCTCGTACCGTGCAGAAGGTACGTCCCGGGGTGCATGCGCTGCTCGCGCGTCTCGGGGACACCCCGGCCTTCGTACTGGGGCGTCGAACCGACATCCTGGCGAGCAACCGGATGGCCCGCGCCCTGCTCGCCGACTTCGGCGCGATGCCGGTCCGGGACCGGAACGCCGTGCGCTGGGTCATCCTCGACGAAGCCGCGCGGTCGCTCTTCGCACAGGACTGGGAGAAGGCCGCCTCGATGTTCGTCGGGACGCTGCGGATGGATGCCGCCCGCCACCCCGACGACACACGCACCGCCGAACTGGTGGGGGAGCTGTCCATGAAGAGCGACCGCTTCCTGCGCTGGTGGGCCGGACAGAAGGTCGTCGAGCCAAGCCACGGCGCCAAGACCCTCCACCACCCGATCGCCGGCCGCCTCACCCTCCGCACCGAGGCGCTGACCTTCCCGGGTGACCCCGACCAGACCCTGTTCACGTTTCTTGCCGATCCCGGATCACCGTCGGACGAGGCCCTGACGGTGCTCTCCGCATGGGCCGCCGACCATGCCCGCGCTGCTCGCTCGACCCCCGACACCTCGGAGACATCGAGGGCAACGCCGTACGGGTGACGCAGACAGGCGTCGCAGAGGCGGAGTCACTCAACTCCCGTGACCGGGGCTGCCCCCGTTCCGTGACTGGTTCCAGGAGCTGAGCTTGTCCGGGTTGAGGGTGACCCAGACCTGGACGACATGGCGACCGGCGATGTCGAGGCTGATGACGGCGGCGACCTGGCGGTCGTAGCGCACGACGATTCCGGTGCGGCCGTTGACCGAGTGGGTGTGCAAGGTGATGCGCGGGCGCCGGGGGACCAGGGCCAGCAGGCCGCGGGCGACGTGCAGGTTGCCGTGGACGGGCCCGGTCGGCGCGCGGACCTTGCCTCCGCCGTCGAAGAACGCCGTCACGTCGGGTGCCAGCAGAGAGGCCAGAAGAGGTGCGTCCTCAGTGGCGCAAGCCTGCCGGACGGTACAGACCACGGCGTCGTGCTGCCGCGGTGTGGTGGGACGCGAGCGCATTGCCCGCAGACTGTGCAGCGCGCGGTCGGCCGGTTCGGCGTACTCCGGTCCTGTCCGTCCCGCGATGTCCACGGCCGTGGACGTGGAATCCAGCGCGTTCGGCCGAGCCCCGCGGCAGATACTGCCCACGACCTCCTCGAGCCAGGCCCGAGGGGTCGTGATCCGCGCCCGCGTCGTGCTGGACAGCTCGTACCACCGCCGGTAGGTCTCGGCGATGACATCCTCCGCCTCGCAGCGGCTGCCGAGCATCCCGTGCGCGATGTCCAGGAGATGCCGCCGTTCGTCGAGCAGATCGGCGATCGACACCGGATCACCTGCATCGTTCATACGGCGTCCTCCACTCGCACGGCACCGCACGGAACAGGCGACCGCCCCGATCGGTCGGTCACTCCACGAGCTTGCCTTCGGTGGACACCTCTTCCATCACGGCCGCGATCTCGTCCGGGATGGGTGCGATGCTCTCGCGTGTGATTCCCGTCTTCGGGGACCAGACGAGGTTGACCTGCAGTGCCGGATCCATGTCCGGATAGTCGCTGCGGTTGTGGCAGCCCCGGGTCTCCCGGCGCTCGATCGCCGCTTCGATCGTGGCGCGAGCGGCGAGCGCCGCGGACTTGAGGTCGAAGGCGTGCGCGAGATCCTGGAAGCCGGCGATGTCCGGGTGGATTCCGACGTTCTCCATGCGCGCGTCGATCTCGGCGAGCTCCGCCAGACCGGCGCGCAGTCCTTCCTCGTCGCGGACGACACCCGCGTGCTCGGTCATGGTGTTGCGGATGGCGCGCTGCAGGGCACGGACGTTCTCGGGGCCGTCCGCGGCGAGCAGGCCGTCGATCTCGAGCCGGGCCTCGGCCTCCGCGGCCGCCGACCGCGGCTGTGCCGTCAGCCCCTTCGAGTAGGCGGCCGCGGCCTGTCCTGCGATACGGCCGAAGACCAGCAGCTCGATGAGACTGTTGCCACCGAGGCGATTGGCGCCGTGCAGGCCACTGGAGGCCTCGCCGATGGCGTACAGGCCGCGTACGTCGGTGCTGTGGTCGTCGGGACTGACCCACACCCCGCCCATCGAGTAGTGAGCGGTCGGCGCGATCTCGATCGGATCGCGGGTGATGTCCAGCATCTGCAGGTCCAGAAGCGTCTGGTAGACCCTCGGCAGACGGCTCATGATCGTCTGCCGGGGCAGGTGGGACACGTCGAGCCACACACCGCCCTTGGATGTGCCGCGCCCCTCTTGGATCTCCGTGTAGGAGGCGAGGGCGACGCGGTCACGCGTGGACAGTTCCATGCGCTCGGGGTCGTACCGGGACATGAACCGCTCACCGAGCGCGTTGCGCAGGATGCCGCCCTCACCGCGGGCAGCCTCGCTGACCAGGGTGCCGGCCGCGTTCTCGGGCTCGATGATTCCCGAGGGGTGGAACTGCACCAGCTCGGGGTCGCGCAGACGGCCACCGGCCTCCACAGCCAGCCGGAACGAGTCTCCGGTGTTCTCGTCGCGCCGCGAGGACGTACGTCGCCAGATACGGGTGTGGCCGCCCGCCGCGAGAATGACGGCGTCGGCGTGGATCAGGTAGCGCGTCCCGTCGTTGAGATCGAAGCCGTAGGCACCGAACACCGCGCCGTCGTGCACCAGGAGCCGGGTGATGTAGACGCTGTCGAGCATGCGGACCTGCAACTGGCTCGCCCGCCTGACCAGCGTGCGCTGGATCTCCAGACCGGTGTAGTCACCCGCGAAGGCGGTGCGCCGGAACTTGTGTGCGCCGAAGAAGCGCTGGGAGATGCGGCCGTCCTCCTCCCGGGCGAAGGCCATGCCGTAGCGCTCCAGGTCGTCGATGCCGAGGGCGGCCCCCTGTGTGACGATCTCGACGGTGCGGGGATCGGCGAGGAGATAGCTCTCCTTGAGCGTGTCCGCGGCGTGCTGCTGCCAGCTGTCCTCGGGGTCCATGGTGGCCAGGGCCGCATTGATGCCCCCCGCGGCCAGGGCCGTGTGTGCGTCCTCCTTGGGGCGCTTGCCGACGGCCAGTACGTCCATGCCTGCCTCGGCCAGTTCGATGGACGCCCGTAGTCCCGCTCCGCCCGTTCCGATCACCAACACCATGGTGGACAGGCGTTGCTCGGTGATAGCCACGTTCCGCTCCGATCACTTGGTTCGTCACTGAGTACGACCGGTTGATCCCGCCGTATGTGACATCGGGCCCATGACTCCCGCACCTGATCGGGCGTTTCTGCCCCATCCGCGCGGCATGCCCAGTCCGACCGCGCCACCTCGCGTCCCACTATTTTCGCACCTGCCGAGGCGGCTTCAGGGCAGACGCAGGGGCTATGTCTCGCCCCGGTTTCGGTCGTACCGCGAGCCCGACTTCCGGATCTCAGCCGACGATCAGGCGGCCAGCGACGCTACGTAGGGCATCAGCTTGGCCGGATTCATCACCCACATGATGCGTTCGAGGCCGCGGGGCGACGCGTCGACGCACAGCAGCGCGACCGGGTTGCCGCCGGAGGAGACCAGGACCGCAGGCCGGTCGTTGGCCTCGACCCAGTTGATCTCCGACCCTGGCCAGAAACGCGGGGCGAACGCCTCGAGATACCGGGAAACATGCTGACGCCCCACGACCGGGATCTTGGACGCGCCCCGGATGCCGCCTCCGTCGGCGTAGCTGATGACGTCCTCGGAGAGGACGTGCTCGAGCGTGGCCAGATCGCCCGTCTGTGCCGCGGTGAGGAACACCTTCAACAGGCGCTGGTGCTCCGCCCGGTCGACCGGCTCCCGCCGTTCGGTGGCCAGGTGCTTGCGCGCCCGGCTCACCAACTGGCGGGCGTTGGCCTCACTGGTGTCCACGATCTCCGCGATCTGCGGGTAGGGGTAGTCGAACGCCTGCCGCAGGACGTAGGCGGCCCGCTCCACCGGGTTCAGCTTTTCGAGGACGAGAAGAACCGCCATCTCGACCGCCTCGGCGCGTTCCGCACCCATGTTCGGGTCCTGGCTGGTGTCGACCGGCTCGGGGAGCCACGGGCCCACGTATGCCTCGCGCCGCATCCGGGCGGACTGCGCCAGGTTGATCGCGAGCCGGGCGGTGACTGTCGTCAGGAAGGCCTTCGGCTCGACGATTTCCCGACGGTCGGTGTTCTGCCACCGCAGCCAGGCCTCCTGGACGATGTCCTCGGCCTCCGTCGAACTGCCGAGCACGCGGTATGCGACACCGAACAGTTGCGGTCGCGCCGCGATGAACTCCTGCGTCGCTACTTCGAGCGAGTCGGCGTCATCCTCGGCGTCCATGGTGGCCCCCTTCGGCCAAGACAATGTTACAGCCGCTGCGGACCGCACGCTCCCGGGTGCCAGCGACTCACACTGCGTCTGACCTGCTGTTTGTGTCCTTCATGCGAGGTGAGAGGGCGCCGATCCGGTGCATCGGAGCGGGCCGGCCCCGCGTCCCGCACCACGGCAACGAGACGAGCCCGCCACTCGGCAGTCTGCTCGAAGTCAGGGTCCGGAAGCCGGTCCGGCTCGCTGGTTGCGGACAGGGAGCCCGTCTCCCCGTCGTGGGCCGCAGCGACGAGGAGACGGACGGTGATGTCCGGCGAGGCCGGATCGCCTCAGCCGAACATGCCGGGCTCGTAGTCCCCGGCGGGCTGCTGGTTGATGACGTTGATGCGGTTGTAGGCGTTGATGATCGCGAGAAGCGAGATCAGCGCGGCGAGCTGGTCCTCGTCGAAGTACTTCGTGGCGTTCGCCCAGGCGTCGTCAGAGACACCGCCCGCGGCGTCGGCGATGCGGGTGCCCTGCTCGGCGATCTCCAGGGCCGCACGCTCGGCGTCGGTGAAGACCTTGGCCTCGCGCCAGACGCTCACCAGATTCAGACGCTGCTGGGTCTCACCGGCGGCGACGGCGTCCTTGATGTGCATGTCGGTGCAGAATCCGCAGCCGTTGATCTGGCTTGCGCGGACCTTCACGAGCTCCTGGGTCGCGACCGGCAGCGTCGACTCGGCCACCACCTTGTTGGCGGAGTTGAGGTGCCTCATGACCTTGCCGGCAAGGGCGTTTCCGAAGTAGTTGACACGCGAATCCATGACGGGATCTCCTCGGTGTTAGGGCGCTTACACCGAATTGACCGGGTCACCTGGTGATCCGTGACGGCAATGGAACGTCACGTGCGCCTCCTTCGGTCTCCAGGACCCTGAGGGTCTGGTCGGGAGACCCGCGCGGGCGCGGCATCGGTATGGGACCGAGGCGCGCAGGCCGCGGACACGTCGCCCCGTGCCGTGTCACACCCGGGCGGACAGTTCGGTCCTACGTGATGAAACAACCTTTTCGATTCACGGGCGCGCCCAACAGTGCGCGCCTGTGCAGGTAATGAAAGGTCTCACCATGAGTGGACAGAAGCCGACCGTTGTCCTCGTGCACGGTGCGTTCGCGGACTCCTCCAGCTGGAACGGCGTCGTGGAGAAGCTCCAGTTGCACGACTATCCGGTGGTCGCCGCCGGCAACCCGCTGCGCGGACTGACCAGTGATGGCGAGTACGTCAGGCAGCTCGTGGCCTCCATCGAGGGCCCCGTCGTCCTCGTCGGCCACTCCTACGGGGGTGCCGTCATCAGCAACGCCGCGACGGGCCTCGACAACGTCAAGGCACTCGTGTTCGTCGCGGCGTTCATGCCCGATGAGGGCGAGAGCGCGGTGGACCTCGCGGGCAAGTTCCCGGGCAGCACCCTCGGCGAGGCGCTCCGCCCGGTGCCGGTCACGCTTCCCGACGGAAGCCGGACCGCGGACCTCTACATCGAGAAGGGCAAGTTCCACCATCAGTTCGCCGCCGACGTTCCCGAGGAGACGGCGGCGGTCATGGCTGCCATCCAACGTCCCGTGACGAACGCCGCCTTGGCCGAAGGCGCCTCCGCCCCGGCGTGGAAGGAGGTCCCGTCCTGGGTTCTCCTGGCCACGGAGGACCTCAACATCCCGCTGCAGACGCAGACGTTCATGGCCGGGCGGGCCAAGGCCACGGCGGTCGCCGTCACCGCTTCTCACGCGGTCGGCGTCTCGCTCCCCGGAGAGGTCGCCCGCCTGATCAACGAGGCGGCGCAGGCCACCGCCTGAGCGCAGAACGGACGCCTCATGGCTTCCGAGGAGGAACTGAGGGACCTGCTGATCCGTTCTGCCCGTCCCGTCGACGGTGAGGCGTGAGCTGACTCTGAGATGGGCGCCTGGAGCCCGACGGTGGCGGCTGAGGTCTGCCCAAAGGTGGTCGCGTACGAGATGGTATTGATTGATACTATCGCAGCGATGGCTGGGTGGGACGCCGAGCGGATGGGGTGGCGGTCTTGGACATGTACGAAGCGGTCACGAGCCGACGGTCGGTGTGCAGATTCACCGACCGGCATGTCCCGCGGGAGGCGCTGGAGCGGGCGCTGTCCGTTGCCGCCCGGGCGTCGCCCGCGCCGCATCTCCAGCCGCGGCGCGTGTACGTGCTGACCGGACGGCCACTGGCCGAGCTGGAGAAACTGCTCGGTGAGCGTGGTGCGGCCGTCGGCGCCTCGGCCGCCCTGTTCTGCTACGTCGACCGCGACCTGGGCTCGGCCCTCTGGTCCGACGTCGGCATGTATCTGCAGACCGTCATGCTGCTGCTCCGCGCCGAAGGGCTGCACGGCTGTACGCAGATGGCGTGGGCGAAGCATCACCGGGGCGTCGCGGAGGTCCTGTCGCCCCCGGAGGGGCTCATCCTCTTCTGCGGCATGTCGATCGGGTTCGAGGGCGCCGTGCTGAGTGGCAGTCGTACGGGTCGAGCGGCCCTCGGTGAGACGGTCACGTTCGTCGACACGATGGACGTCGCACGCCGAGATCGCGCCCCGGCGGGGGTGGTGCGGCCAATGGGGAAGCCTGCCGCGCGTCTCGATGGCGTACTCGCAAGAAAAATCCGTCGGATAATGTCACAAATAGGACTCCCGCCCTGACGTAGATGAGGAACCAAAAGCGATTCCGTGCGGCACTGGGAGAGTTGATCTTGATGATTGCTGGTGGTCGGAGGCCGGTCTCATGGGCTCCCTCGGGCTTCGGCCGGGGCGACTCGACGAGTGGTCGTGACCGTGAGGAGAGTCGAACCCTGACGGCAGACCAGGGGACGCATCCCCTGCCGTCGAGCCGACAGAGCCCACTGCCCGAGGGCCCCGCATCGGCGGGCCTGCACGCCCTTCCCCGTCCCGTGGCCGTCGTGGTGGGTGCCGGTGGCGTGCTCGGAGCGGCGCACGTAGGAGTCGGGAGTGCGCTGGAGCAGCGCGGGTTCGTCCCGGACATGATCATCGGCACCTCGGTGGGCGCTCTCAACGGTGCCATCGCGGCTGCCCACCCGGACACGGCCGCACCCTGGCTGGACCACGTATGGACCCGGTTGAGCCGCCGCGAGGTGTATCCGCTCGGCTTCCTGGCCTCGCGGGCCAGCGTCTTCACCGACCGCGGCCTGCGGCGACTGATCGCCGGAGCCGGGCTGCCGTCTCGGATCGAGGAGCTGGCGGTCCCGTTCACCGCGGTGGCGATGGACCTGGCCACCGGTGCTCAGGCGCTGCTCGACCACGGAGACCTCGAGTCGGCGCTGCTGGCCAGCGCGGCCGTTCCCGGCATGCTGCCCCCGGTGGAACGAGAGGGCAGGACGCTGGTCGACGGAGGTGTGATCGCCTACGTCCCGGTGCTGGCGGCACTGCAGGCCGGGGCGGCCAGCGTGGTGGTGCTGTCGACCGGACCGGAGTGCTCACCGTTGAGCCCGACCGTCCCGCGCCGGAGGGCCGGCGCGATCGCCGTGAGGGCCGGGCTGCTGTTGATGCACCATCAGATCGAGCGTGACCTGCACGAGGTGGCCCGGCACATCCCGACCGTCGTGCTGCCGACCGGCATCGAGGAATGGCCCGCCCCGTGGGACTTCGGCCACTCCAAGCGGCTCATCAGCACCGCCTCCCGCACGGCGGGACGCTTTCTCGACGGCCTGCACGTCAGCGGGCCGGGCCTGTACCGGGCCGACGGCCTTCCCGCGACGTCGAACGGCGCGGCTGAAGCATCGACTTCCTCAGCATCGGGGGTGGCCCTGTGAGTACCGTCGCGTTCCTGAACATCGCCATGCACGGGCACGTCAACCCGACGCTGCCGGTGGCGGCCGAGCTCGTTCGCCGCGGCCACTCCGTCACGTACCACACCTCGCCCGCCTTCCGTGAGGAGATCGAGGCCGTCGGTGCGGCGGTGTGCCTCTACCCCGGGGGCGACCAGCCCCTTCCCGATCCGCCGACGCCGGTCACGTTGATGGAGGGGCTCGCGAGCACCGCCGTCCGTCTGCTGCCTCAGGTGCTGACCGACCTGCGCCGGATCCGGCCCGACCTGATCGTGCACGACAGCGCCTGTCTCTGGGGCGCGGTCGCCGCCCGCGAACTCAGAGTGCCGGCGGCGTCCTCGTTCACCACGTTCGCCTTCAACCGTCACGTGCCCAGCCCCACCCGCGGTTCATGGGCCCTGCTGGCCGAGGCGGCGACTCGGCGGAACAGCCTCAAGGGCTACCTGCGGGCACGCCGGGGGCTGCGCCGCTTCGACACGAGTGGGCTGCCCCTGCTGGACCTGGGGAACATCCGCCAGCCGCTCAACCTGGTCTACACCTCACGGGCGTTCCAGCCTGCCGTCGAGGAGTTCGACCGGTCCTACCGGTTCGTGGGTGCGAGCATCGGCGCCCGTCCGGCCGACCCGTCGTTCCCGGCCGATCAGCTGCAGGCCCCGGTGCTCTACGCCTCGCTCGGCACCGTCTTCAACGCCGACCCGCAACTGCTGCGCGGTTTCGCCACGGCACTCGCCCCGCTGGGCGGCTCTGTCGTCGTGTCCACCGGGCAGACCGACCCCGCCGCGCTGGGCCCGTTGCCGCCCAACGTGCTCGCCCGCCGCTTCGTCCCGCAACCGGAAGTACTGGCCCGCGCGGCGCTGTTCATCACCCACGGCGGCATGAACAGCGTCAACGAGGCCATGTACGCGGGCGTTCCGATGCTGGTGGTGCCGCAGAGTGCCGGCCAGCCGATGGTGGCCCGCCGTGTCGAGGGGCTCGGCGCGGGCCTGTCGATCCGTACGCAGGACGTCACCGAGGACTCCGTACGTGCCCTCGCCGCGCGTCTGCTCCACGAACCGCGGTTCAGGGCGGCCGCGGCCACCCTGCAGGGCGCTCAGCACGAGGCGGGCGGATACCGGCGTGCCGCCGACGAATGCGAGCGGTACCTGCACACGAACGTCGTGGCCGGTCGGTCGGCTCCCGTGGATCCGTCCCAGCGAGGCTGAATCATGGCACTCGTCGTCCTGTTGCTGCTCGCCGGAGTGTCGGAAGCCGCCGGGCGCATCCTGCCCGTGGCAGTGGGCCGACCTGGCATGTCACGGACCCGGGTGGCGGGACTGCTCTGTGCCGGTGGCCTCGTCGAGGCTGCTGTGTTCGCGTTGTGGCCGCTGACCGCGTGGACCCTGGCCGAACTGGTGCTGTCCGCCACGCCGGAAGGCGACGAGCTGGTCTGGACACCCGATCTGGTCGCCCCGCTGGTGCTCGCCGCCGTCCTCGCGTTCCCCTTGCTCGGGCCCTTCCTCCACCTGCTGCTCTTCGTGGCGGTCGGAGCCGGTCTGGCCGGCCCGCTCGCCGAGGCGACCGACCTGGGCTGGTGGGGCGCCGCCGGATGTGTGGCCGTCGCCGGGGCCGGGCTCGGTATCGCCGTGGAGGCCGTTCGGCGTGTGGTCGTGAGGATCAGTGCCGCCGAGGCACGGAGGCCGGTCACATGAACGCGTACCTGCTCTGGCTCTTCGCGATCGGGCCGGTCCTCATCGCCGAAGCTCTGCTCGCCCGCTACGAGGTGCTGGCCTATGGTGCCGGCTGGCGGGCTCCCGTCACCAAGCTCCCGGAGGGCGTGCCCTACGCCCGGGGCGCGGCGCCCGACAGTCCTCCGGACGCCTACCTGGTCTACCTGGACGGCATCGGCAAACGCCGCGTCCGCGACAGCCGGGACGGCGGCCAGCTGGTCAAGGCCTTGATCGCCAGGGCCCCGGAGCTGCGGGTACTGGGTCAGGTGCAGCCCTACTCGCCACTGGCCGCCCCGCTCGCCGAGCGACCGGTGTGGAAGTGGCTGCGCCGCCGCATCGGCCTGCTGCTGTTCCTGCACAACGTCATGCAGATCTTCGTCGCCGCCGACCAGCGATACCGCCCCCTCTACAACCGGGCCGTCGGCTCCCAGATCGCCACTCAGCTCACGCTCGCCGGCTACCAGCCCGACAGCGGCATCCCCGTGGTGCTGCTCAGCTACAGCGGCGGCGCCCAGGTCGCCGGCGGCGCGGTCGACGAACTGCACACCCAGCTGCGCTCACCTCTCCTGCTGATCACGCTCGGCGGCTTTCACAACGGCGCCAACGACCTCACCAGTGCCGAGCACCTGCATCGGCTGACCAGCGCGAGCGACCGGATCGAGCGAGTCGGTACGTGGATCTTCCCGCAGCGCTGGCCGCTGTTCCGGGGGAGTGCATGGAACCGGGCCAACCGCGCCGGAAAGATCACCGTGCACCGGCTCGACCCGGCCACCCACGTCGGGCCGTCCAGCTATGTGAGCCCGACGGCTCAACTGCCCGACGGCCGCAGCCACCTCGACCGCACCGCCGACACCGTGATCGCCCTCATCCGCGACCGCCACGGCCTGACCGGGGCGCCGGATCACCCGTAGCCACGAGGGACTTGGACGGAGCGAGTGGTGCAGAGGCCACCTGCCGGTGACAGTGCCTCCGATGTCGCCGGTTGCCCCGCGCGAACCAAGCAGGACGGCCCGCCGGAACCCGGGTTCGGGCGGGCCGCCGGGGAGGTCAGAGACCAGGGATCAGCACAGAACAAGGATCCGGGCCCGACCCAATGCCGGGGACGTCCCTGTCCCGCAGCGCACCGGAGTAGACCTGCAGCTCGTCCACGTCGCCGTGCAGGTACTCGCCCCAGCGGTCACCGGCCTTGGCCCGGCCGATCTGGAGGGCACCGGTGCTGTTCCAGCCGTCGGGCAGGCTCGCGGCCGCCTGGGCGTTGGTGTAGCCGTCGAGGTAGAGCTTGATCGTGTCGGTCGCGTCGTCGTAGACCACGGCCAGGTGATGTCCCTGGCCCTCACCCCCGTCCGCGCCCGCGATCTGGGACACCACCTTCTCCGGGGCTCCGGCCTCGTCCTTCTCCGGCACCACCAGTTGCCAGGTGTGCGTGGACGGCTCGTAGCGCACCTTGAAGGCGCCGGTGTGCTCGCCTGCCTGCGAGAGCACGGTCATCGGGTGGGCGGGCTCGGAGTCCGCGAGGCGCACGACCACACCGAGCGTGAAACTGTCCCTGGTGTCCACGACGGGCCCGTCGCCAGCCGCGTACCCGCTCTCGCCGTCCAGTCGCAGATGTCCGCTGCCGACGAGTGGCGGCGGCACGTAGGTGCAGTCTGGGTCGAGGTCCGGGATACAGGAATTGTCGGAGCCCTGGTAGATCGAAGCCCCCGTGCCGAGCCGCAGGGACACGCCGTCCGACTGCTCGGGACTCACGCCGTCCGTCGCGCTCTGCAGCGACCAGTGACCGAGCAACTTCGGCTTGCGGTACCCCAGTTCGGCTACCTCGTCCGGCACCACCCGGTCGTGAACCTGTACGTCACCGATGTCCCCCTGCCACCGGTCCCGATATCCGGTCGCCCCGCGGCACGCCCGATCTGGAAAGCACCGGCTGCCTCGGCCGGAGCCGCGTCCGCCGCCGCGACCTCGTGGCCGTTTCCTGTCGCGTCCGTCCACCAGGCTTCGAACTCGCCGTTGACCGGGCTGAATTCGGAGGGCTGGTTGTCCTTTCCGGGTCGTACAGTCCACCGCGTAGGCCGTCTCCGTAGCAGTGACGAGCAGCGCCACCGCGCAGCTCCCCACCACCGTCCGTCTGCGTCTGCCGGCCCTTCTGAACCTGGTCAAGTGGCCCTCCCCTGTGGGCGTTTGAGGCTCGTGGATCACACGAGCGCCTGAAGCTAACAGAGACCACTGACATGGATCGAAAGGGTTTTCTCTCACGTCAAGGCCGGTAACTGGCATCCCGCTCGCAGTGTCGCCGCCTCGACCGGGGTGTTCAGTGAAACGAACGTCAGGTTCACTATGCTTGGATGGTTCGGTATAGTGAACGTATGGTTCACTCAATCGAGGCTCTTGGGGTAGGCGCACAGCTCAGCGCCTACCTCGATGACACCTACCTGGAGCAGGTCGATACGCGGGTGATCGCGGTCGGTGAGAGGGGCGGGATGCCATGGGCGGCCGTCGAGCACTGCCTGTTCCATCCGCAGGGCGGAGGCCAGCCCGCCGACCGAGGGTGGCTGGAGGACACGGAGATCATCCCGGTCCGGGATCGTGAGTCGGGGCTGGTCGTGGCGATGGCACCCGAGAGCGGCAGCCTCGAGAACGGCGGCCTTCCGCCTCTCGCGGAGGGACAGAAGGTGCGGGCCAGGATCGACCTTCGGGCCCGGACGGCGCACGCCGCGCTGCACACGGCCGGACACCTCGTCGAGGCGGTCGGGCGGATGCAGGGGTGGGAGATGGTCGCCGGCAACCATTTCCCCGGTCAGGCACGCATCGAGTTCCAGGCGCCCCGGACGGACACGCGGCCGGCGGACCCGGAAGGGCGGGAGGAAGTGACCGCCGCACTGCGCGCCGCGGTGGCGGCCGCGGTCGCCGACGATCTGCCGGTCTTCGCACGATGCCTCGCCGACGGGCGGCGCGAGGTGCACCTGGACGAGCTGCACTCCGCGCCGTGCGGGGGCAC
>NZ_JAPWHT010000135.1:0-22863 GCF_027270795.1 Streptomyces sp. ActVer | reverse complement strand
CCCTACCCGTCCCGTCCTTGGGGGCTGCCGCCCCCGGACCCCCGCATCGGCCTGAACGGCCTCGTCCTCAAACGCCGGACGGGCTGAAAATGTCGGCCCGGCCGCGAAAATCTAGCCTCTCCGGCGTTTGAGGAGCGGGGGTTCGGGGGCGGAGCCCCCGAGTAAGTGACGGGAATGGGTAGGGGCGGCGGGGGCGAGAAAAGGCCCCGCCACGCGGGTCCGGAGCGCCCTCGACTACACGGCGGGCCGCCGCTCCGAGAACGTGCTGGTGTCCGCCCCGGCACCGACCTGAGCCACCAGCTCCCGTACGACGTCCGTGCCGCGCAGCGTCAGCACCGACTCAGGGTGGAACTGGACCCCGGCGAAACCGGGCCCGCGCAGCGCGTGCACCTCGCCCGCCCCGCTGCGGCTGACCTCGACCCCGTGGGCCGCCAGCTCCACCGCCTCCTCGTCGTCGCACCGCGCCACGAAGCTGTTGTAGAAACCGACGGTCTCGGTCCGCCCGAAGAGGTCGATGTCCGTCTGGGCGCCCTGGTAGGGGACCTCCTTGCGGACGGTCTCCAGGCCCAGCTCCGCCGCGATCAGCTCATGCCCGAGGCAGACCCCCAGCACGCCGTGCCGATGGCTCCGGATCACCTCCGCGGTGAGGCCGCGCAGGAAGGCCATCTTCGGGTCCGTCATGTCCGAGGGGTCGCCCGGCCCCGGACCCAGCACCAGCGGCCCCTCGTGCGCGAGCACCGCCTCCCGCAGCCCCGGTTCGTCGTACCGCCGGACGGTCACCTCAAGACCCGACGAGCGCAGCAGATGCGCGAGCATCGCCGTGAAGGTGTCCTCCCCGTCCACGACCAGCGCATGGCCCTCCAGCTCGGCCGACCGCTCCTGCATCCGCAGCCAGAACGGCGCCAGCGCCGCCCGCCGCCCGTCCAGCGCCGCCCGCACCCGCGGATCGTCCGCGAGACACGCCCGTACCTTCTCCACGCCGGGCCGTCCGGGGCGTACCCCCAGCGCCGCCAGCACCCCGGCCGCCTTCGCGTGCGTCTCGGCGACCTCGCTCGCCGGGTCCGACCCCCGTACGAGCGTCGCGCCGACCGGGACCCGCAGCCGGCCGCCCCTGTCGATGTCGGCGGTCCGGATGAGGATGGGGGAGTCGAGGGTCTGGGCCCCGCCGGAGTCGCGCCCGATCAGTGCCAGGGCCCCCGCGTAGTACCCGCGCCCGACACCGTCCCGCCCGAGGGGCTCATACCGCTCGATCACCCGGCAGGCGTTCTGCACCGGCGACCCGGTGACCGTCGCCGCGAACATGGTCTCCTTCAGCACCTCCCGCACATCCAGCGACGACTTGCCGCGCAACTCGTACTCGGTGTGCGCGAGATGGGCCATCTCCTTCAGCCGCGGCCCGATCACGACACCGCCCATGTCGCCGACCGTGCACATCATCTTGAGCTCCTCGTCGACGACCATCGAGAGCTCCTCGATCTCCTTGCCGTCGGCGAGGAAGGCCAGCAGGTCCTCCGGCGTCGGTCCCTCGGCCGGATAGCGGTACGTCCCGCTGATCGGGTTCATCACGACCGTCCCGCCGGACATCCGGACGTGCACCTCCGGGCTCGCCCCCACGAGGGTCCGCTCTCCGGTGTGTACGACGAACGTCCAGTACGCCCCCCGCTCGCCGACCAGCAGCCGCCGGAAGAGTGCCAGCGCGTCGGCCCGTCCGAACCCCGGGATCTCGCCCTCGTACGTCCGCCGGATGACGAAGTTCGCGCCCTCGCCCCGGCCGATCTCCTCTTGCAGCACCCGCCCGACGATCTCCGCGTACGCCTCGTCCTCGACGTCGAAGCCACCGCCCTCGACCCGCACGTCGTGCGTGGGCAGCTCCGACAGGGCCTGCTCCAGGGAGAGTTCGTACGACTCCTCGGGGGTGAGCACCGCGAGCGGGGTGCCGTCGTCGCGGACGTCGAAGCCGCGCTCCCGGATCTGGCGGTACGGGACGAGGGCGAGCCCCTCGGGGATGTCGGCCAGCCGCTCGTACTCGGTGACCGGGCCGAGCAGCAGCTCGACGGTGTCGTGATCGTGGCCCGGCGTGCGGCGGCGCAGCAGGGCGAACGGGCGGGGATCGGCCTGCAGGTCGAGCAGATTCATGGGTCCGGGTTCCTTCTCGGCGTCTCGTGGGAGAGGAGTGGAGAGGAACGGTCCCGGTCGCGGAAACACCGAAGGCCGCCCCTCGGGCGGCCTTCGCGAAGTCTTGCGTACGCGCAGTCAGTGGGCCGCCGGATGAGCGGTCCACCACCAGTTCTGGATCGGGTTCTGGATCGAGTGCGCGAACATGCGCCGCACCCTACCCCATGCGAAACCCTGTGTGACGGCGTACATACGGCGTACGCACGGCGTGCACATCGGGGCGTTCGATCGAGCGCGGCCCGTCTCAATTGATGAGCATGGGGATGGACGCCCGACACGACCCCGTAATGTTGAGGTCGTGACCGTGAACGCTAAGTCCAGCGCAAGCGCTGGCAACACCTGGCGAGACCTGCCCGCGGCGCAGCAGCCCGAGTACCCCGATGCCGAGGCTCTGCGCGATGTGATCGCGGACCTCGAGTCGTATCCGCCGCTCGTCTTCGCCGGCGAGTGCGACCAGCTGCGCGCCCGGCTGGGAGCCGTCGCCAAGGGCGAGGCGTTCCTGCTTCAGGGCGGCGACTGCGCCGAGGCCTTCGACGCCGTGTCCGCCGACCACATCCGCAACAAGCTCAAGACCCTGCTCCAGATGGGCGCCGTTCTCACGTACGCGGCGTCCGTGCCGGTCGTGAAGGTCGGCCGCATCGCCGGCCAGTACTCGAAGCCGCGCTCCAAGAACACCGAGACCCGCGACGGCGTGACCCTGCCGACCTACCGCGGCGACTCGGTCAACGGCTTCGAGTTCAACGAGAAGGCCCGCATCCCGGACCCCGAGCGCCTGAAGCGGATGTACAACGCCTCCGCCTCGACGCTCAACCTGGTGCGCGCCTTCACCACCGGTGGCTACGCCGACCTGCGCCAGGTGCACGCCTGGAACCAGGACTTCGTGAAGACCTCGCCGTCGGGGCAGCGCTACGAGCAGCTGGCGCGCGAGATCGACCAGGCGCTGAACTTCATGCACGCCTGCGGGGCCGACCCGGAGGAGTTCAAGACCGTCGAGTTCTACGCCTCGCACGAGGCGCTGCTCCTCGACTACGAATCGGCGCTGACCAGGGTCGACTCCCGTACGGGCCACCTGTACGACGTCTCCGGGCACATGGTGTGGATCGGTGAGCGCACCCGTCAGCTGGACGGCGCGCACATCGAGTTCGCCTCGAAGATCCGCAACCCGATCGGCATCAAGCTGGGCCCGACGACGACGGCCGAGGACGCGCTGCAGTACATCGAGCGTCTCGACCCGGACCGTGAGCCCGGCCGGCTGACCTTCATCGTCCGCATGGGCGCCGACAAGGTCCGCGACAAGCTCCCCGAGCTGGTCGAGAAGGTCACCGCCTCGGGCGCGACCGTCGCCTGGATCACCGACCCGATGCACGGCAACACGTACGAGGCGGCCTCCGGTCACAAGACCCGCCGCTTCGACGACGTGCTCGACGAGGTCAAGGGCTTCTTCGAGGTCCACAAGGGCCTGGGCACCCACCCGGGCGGCATCCACGTCGAGCTCACCGGTGACGACGTCACCGAGTGCGTGGGCGGCGGCGACGAGATCTTCGTCGACGACCTGCACCAGCGCTACGAGACGGCCTGCGACCCGCGGCTGAACCGCAGCCAGTCCCTTGACCTGGCGTTCCTGGTGGCGGAGATGTACCGGGACCAGTAGTGGGTCAGCAGCCGTTTCGGTTGTTACAAGAGCGTGTATTGGGGCGCGGATCACATACGATCCGCGCCCCATCGCACTTTTGCAGCTCCGGCCCGGCGGGTAAGGTTAGGTTAGCCTCACCGATTATCGGGATGGCGCGACCTAGGGAAAACCCGTCGGGAGGTGAACCGCGTGTACGTCTGCAACTGCTTCGGAGTGACCGAGGCGCAGGTGAAGAAGCACGCGGACGAGGGTGCCTGCACCCCCCGGCAGATAGCGTCGGCCTGCAAGGCGGGCACCGACTGCGGCTCGTGCGTACGACGCATTCAGGCACTGCTGGGCAGGGGCGAGTGCCCTCGGCGTGAGCTGGCCGACCAGGGCATGCCCGTGCTCTCCGAAGTGGAAGAGCTGGAAGAGGCGGCCTAGCTGTTCCGGGTGCTCGCGCTCAGCTGTCCGGCTGCTCGATGAGCTGCGCGATGTAGAGCGCCTCGCCGAGCTTCTCCACCAGCTCCAGCTGGGTGTCCAGATAGTCGATGTGGTGCTCCTCGTCCTCGAGGATCGACTCGAAGATGTTCGCGGACGTGATGTCGCCCTTGGTTCGCATCACCTCGATACCGCGCTTGAGCCGGTCGATCGCCTCGACCTCGACCTGCCGGTCCGCCTGGAACATCTCCGTGACCGTCTGCCCGACGCGGACGTGGAACAGCCGCTGGTAGTTCGGCAGGCCGTCCAGGAAGAGGATGCGGTCGGTCAGGATCTCCGCGTGCTTCATCTCGTCGAAGGACTCGTGCCGCGTGTACTTCGCCAGCTTCGTCCAACCGAAGTTCTCCTGCATCTTCGCGTGCAGGAAGTACTGGTTGATCGCGGTGAGTTCGGCGGTCAGCTGCTCGTTGAGGAATTCGATGACCTCGGGGTCGCCCTGCATCGCAGAGGCTCCTTCCAAGCGGGGGGAACTGGCAGGTTGCGCCGCATGATTGCACCGGCGTAGAAGATCGTCCAGTAAGTGCATGCTTAGTAAGTTAGTACTTGCTTAGTCCTGTTTGTGCCGAGTTGTCAGAGTCGGTGCGTACCTGGTCATGCCCATCGTCCGGGGTCTGTCAGGATGGAGTCATGGGTCAGCCGGTGGGTCGTGAATCTGGAGAAGCAGCGCAGTCGGAGCTTCCGCCGGGGCAGCGACTTCAGCGGGGCTGGCCGGTCACGCACTACGGGCCCGTACCGAAGTTCCGCCCCGAGCGCTGGGAGTTCAGGGTCTTCGGCGCCACCGCCGACAGCGAGAAGCACTGCTGGACCCACGAGGAGTTCACCGCCCTGCCGTACGCCACGGTCGTGGCCGATCTGCACTGCGTCACCAAGTTCAGCATGATCGGCGCGGAGTGGGGCGGCATCCCGGCCCGTACGATCCTGGAGATCGCCCCGCCGGCGCCCACCGTCACCCATGTGATGGTCTGGGCGGAGTACGGCTTCAGCTCGAATCTGCGCCTCGACGACTTCGCGTCCGAGCGCTCCATCTTCGCCACCCACAAGGACGGCGAACTGCTCACCGCGGAACACGGCTTCCCGCTGCGCCTCGTCGTGCCGCAGCTGTACGCGTGGAAGGGCCCCAAGTGGGTCCGCGGCGTCGAGTACATGACGGCCGACCGCCGCGGCTTCTGGGAGGAGCGCGGCTACCACAACGTCGGCGACCCCTGGCGCGAGCAGCGCTACTCGTACCAGGAGGAGCCCGGGGACGGCCCCGAGCTCTGAGCCCCGCGCTTCCTGAGGCGTCCTGAGCTTCCTGAACCTCCTGGGCCGAGCTTCTGGAGGCTCCGCTCAGCCGTCCCGGAGCTTCTTCAGCCGCTCCACGTCCGCCGCGTGCCCCTCCTTGCCGCCGGGCGTCTCGATGATCAGCGGTACGCCTTCGGTGGCGGGGTGGGTCATCAGCGCACGGAACGGGTCCTCGCCGATGTGCCCGGCGCCGATGTTCTCGTGGCGGTCCTTGTGGGCGCCGGCCACGTCCTTGGAGTCGTTGGCGTGGATCAGCTTCAGCCGCCCCTCGCCGACCGTGTCCACCAGCAGGTCGAGCGTCTGGTGCATCCCGCTGGGACCGGTGAGGTCGTGGCCCGCCGCGAAGATGTGGCAGGTGTCCAGGCAGACGCCCAGCTTCGGATGGGAGTCCAGCGCCTCGAAGTACGGCCCGAAGTCCCAGGTCCGTGAGCAGAGCGAAGAGCCCTGTCCGGCGGTCGACTCCAGCAGCAGGAAGGGGTCGTCGTCGTGGGTCAGCTCGTCGAGCAGCGGCAGCAGGTGCTCGCGGACCTGCTGCAGCGCGACCGAGCGTTCCCGGCCGCCGGTCGCCGAGCCCGTGTGCACGACGACGCCCAGCGCCCCGATCGCCCGCCCGCGACGCAGTGAGTGCCGCAGCGACTCCACCGACTTCTCCACGGTCGCCTCGGTGTGCGAGCCGAAGTTGATCAGATAGGGCGCGTGGACGTACGCGGGGATCGACTCGGCGGCGCAGGCCGCGCGGAACTCGTCGTCCTGGAGGGGGTTTCCGGGCGGAGTCGCCCAGCCGCGCGGGTTGGCGACGAAGACCTGGACGGTCTCGGCGGCCAGCTCGCGCGCGTACGAGAGGCCGACGGAGGCGAGGCCTCCGGCGACGGGGACATGGCCGCCGACGGGGTTGCGGGACTGCTGTGTGCTCACCCCTTCAGGGTGTCACGCGGTCCCGGTCGCCCCGTCGGCGGCCATGTCCCTGCGGGTGCCCGTGCGCCCGGCATGCCTGAGTGCCCGTGTGCTGTTGTGCCCGTCAGCGGATCTCGATCGTGATCGTCGATCCCTCGGGGGCCGTGTCGCCGCCGTCCACCGACTGGCTCTTGACCGTGTCGCCGAAGAGGCCGAGCAGGCCGCGGTCCTCCTCGACCTTGAAGCCGGCCGCTTCCAGCTCCTGCTTCGCGTCGTCGACGCTGTCGCCCACGACGTCCGGGACCTCGATCATCTCGGGGCCCTTGGACACCGTCAGCGTGACGGTGTCGCCGCCGCCCGCCTTGGTGTCGGGGTCCGGCGACTGCTCGGCGACCTGACCGGCCTCGTACTCGGACGTGACCTGCTTGGAAGCGACCTCGACCGTCAGGCCGGCGTCCTCCAGCTCCTGCTTCGCGTCGGCGAGATCGTTACCCACGACGTCGGGCACGTCCACCGGGCTGCCCTTGCTGACGGTGAGCGCGATTGCCGAACCACCTCGGCGCTCTGTGCCCGCCCCCGGTTCCGTACGGATCACGAAGCCCACGGGCACGTCGTCGCTGAAGCCCTTGGTGATCATGCCCGCCACCAAGCCCTCGTTCTTCAGGCGCTGCTTGGCCTTGTCCAGCGAGTAGCCCTCCAGGTCCGGCACGCGCACGATCTCCGGGCCCTTGGAGACCGTCAGGGTCACGGAGTCGTTGTCCCGGATCCGGGCGCCCGGCTTCGGGTCGCTGCTGATGACCCTGCCGGGCTTGACGGTGTCGCTGAAGCTGCGCCTGACGTCCTTCACGTCGAGACCGGCGTTCGTGAGCTGCTTCCTGGCCTGCGCCTCGGTCTTCGAGAGCACACCCGGGACAGTGGTGAACTGGCCGGAGTTGATGTACCAGACGCCCGCGCCCAGGCCGAGGGCCAGCAGCACCGCGGCGACGATCGCGATCAGACCGCGGCGGGGCGCCGCCATACGGCCGCCACGTCCGCGGCGCGGCGGTTCCGGCGGCGGGGACGGCAGGTAGCTCGTGCGGTGCAGCTCGGCGTCGTCGTTGACCGGGAGAGGCCGCTGCACCGACAGCGAGAGCGGGATCACGCTCGTACGGTCGTCCGCGTTCTGGTGGTCCGTGGTGACCGCCTGCGGCGGGACGGCGTCCAGCTGGTCGGCGCTCAGCGCGTTCCGGGCGTCCAGGACCTGCGAGAGCAGCGCCACGGCGTCGTACGGACGCAGGTCGGGGTTGCGTGCGGTGGCCGTCGTGACCAGCTCGTCCAGCTCGTAGGCCAGGCCCGGCACGGACGCCGACGGCCGGGGCACGTCCTCGTGGAGGTGCTTGTAGAGCACGGTGGCGGGCGAGTCCCCGTAGTGCGGGCGGTCGCCGGTCAGCATCTCGAAGAGGAGGATGCCGCACGCGTACACGTCGACGCGGGGATCGGCCGTGCCGTTCTCTATCTGCTCGGGCGCGAGATACGACACCGTGCCGAGCACGGCCCCCGTCGTGCTGGTGACCGTGTCCACGGCCCGTACGAGACCGAAGTCCGCGACCTTCACCCGGCCGTCGTCCCCTATCAGGACGTTCTCCGGCTTCATGTCGCGGTGCACGAACCCGGCGCGGTGCGCGGCGCCGAGCGCGGCGAGGACCGGCTCCAGGACGTCGAGCGCGGCGCGCGGCTGCAGTGCCCCGCGCTCGCGCAGCACGTCGCGCAGGGTGCATCCGGCCACGTACTCCATCGCCAGATAGACGTAACTGCCGTCCGTGCCCTGGTCGAAGACCTGCACCACGTTCGGGTGGGCGAGCCTGGCCACCGACTTGGCCTCGCGGATGAAACGGTCGACGAACGTGCCGTCGGCCGCCAGCGTGGGGTGCATCACCTTGAGCGCGAGCACCCGGTCCAGGCGGGTGTCCACGGCCCGGTAGACCGTGGCCATCCCGCCGACCGCGATGCGCGCGTCGACGCGGTAGCGGCCGTCGAGCACGTGCCCGACCATGGGGTCTCCCCGGCCGGAGGCTGGGGAAGGGTCCTGAAGGGTCGTATCCACGCAGGTGAGTGTACGAGCCGCCACTGTCAACGCCGCCCGCACGGGCGATTCCGGGGCGGTACTGCAGCCGAGCTGTGACGGACGTCGCACCGTGACCGATACCGTGCGGCGCCTGGATTCAGACAGGTGTTCAGGCCAAAAGTCAGAAAGCGGGCCTTTCCGGGTCCAATCGGGCGACACCCTCCACTGGAGACGACGCCTCGGCGAAGTGGCGGCGCGGGATGCGCCCCGCGCGGTACGCGAGCCGGCCCGCCTCGACCGCGTGCCGCATGCCCTCGGCCATCAGCACCGGCTCCTGTGCCCGGGTCACGGCCGAGGCGAGCATCACACCGGCGCACCCCAGCTCCATGGCGAGCGCGGCGTCCGACGCCGTACCGGTGCCCGCGTCCAGGATCACCGGCACGCGCGCGTGCTCCACGATCAGCTGGAAGTTGTGCGGGTTGCGGATGCCGAGCCCGGACCCGATCGGCGAGCCGAGCGGCATGACCGCGGCGCACCCCACGTCCTCCAGCTTGCGGGCGAGCACCGGGTCGTCGTTCGTGTACGGGAGGACCGTGAAGCCGTCGTCGACCAGGGTCTCGGCTGCGTCGAGCAGTTCGATCGGGTCGGGCAGCAGGGTGCGCTCGTCGGCGATGACCTCCAGCTTGACGAGGTCCGTGCCGAGCGCCTCACGCGCGAGCCGGGCCGTCAGGACGGCCTCCCCGGCGGTGAAACAGCCCGCCGTGTTGGGCAGCACGCGGATGCCCAGCCGATCCAGCACGGACAGGACCGAGCCGTGGGCCCTGGGGTTCACGCGGCGCATCGCGACCGTTGTCAGTTCGGTGCCGGACGCGACGAGCGAGCGTTCCAGGACGTCGAGGCTGGGCGCGCCACCGGTGCCCATGATCAGACGGGACGTGAAGGACGTACCGCCGAGGACGAAGGGATCGTCGGCCATGGGTCAGCCTCCTTGGACGGCGGTGAGGACTTCGACGCGGTCTCCCTCGGAGAGGAGGGTCTTCGACCACTGCGCGCGCGGGACGACGGTTTCGTTGAGTGCGGCGGCGACACCGGAGGGGGCCGTGGTGAGCGCGGCGACGAGGGTGTCGAGGGCGGTGTCCGGGGCGAGCTGCCGCCGCTCCCCGTTGACGAAGATGCTCATACTCATGCGCGCTGCTCCGAGAGTGCGGCGGCGCCGAACCGCCTGGGTGTGAACGGGCGGGCCTCGTCGGGGAGTTCACCGGTGGTCAGGGCGTGCGCCATCACGTCCCCGGTGACGGGCGTGAGGAGTACGCCGTTGCGGTAGTGGCCGGTCGCCAGCAGCAGACCGGGGAGTTCGGTCGGGCCGAGCAGGGGCGCGTTGTCGGGGGAGCCCGGACGCAGTCCGGCCCGCGTCTCGGTGAGCGGCAGCTCGGTGATGCCGGGGACGAGTTCGTGGGCGTCCCGCAGCAGCTCGTACACCCCGCCCGCGGTCACCGTGGTGTCCCAGCCCAGCTCCTCGCTGGTCGCGCCGACGACCAGTTCGCCGCTCTCCCGCGGCACCAGATAGATGTGGTTGCCGCGGACGACGGCACGCACGCTACGGCTGAGGAAGGGCGCGAACCGCTTCGGGACCGTCAGCCGCAGCACCTGTCCCTTCACGGGGCGCACCGGCGGCAGCACGTTGTCGGGGACGCCCGCGAAGCGTCCGCTGAGACTGCCCGCGGCGAGGACGACCTGGCCCGCCGACAGCTCGGTGCCGTCCGACGTCACGACTCCGGTGGCCCGGTCCCGTACGACGGTCAGGCGGTCGGCCCACGTCCGGTGGAAGGCCACTCCGGCCCGCTCGCAGGCCGTGACCAGGGCCCCGGCGAGCCGCCGCGGATCGATCTGGTGGTCGCCGTCGACCCGCAGCCCGCCGCGCACGCCCGGCGCGAGCATCGGCTCCAGACGCCGGCACTCACGGCCGCTGAGCCACTCCGACTCCAGGCCCGACCGGCGTTGCAGGGCGTGCACTTCGCGCAGATGGGCGCGGTCGTCGGCGTCGAGCGCGACGGCCAGCGCGCCGCACTGCCGGTATCCGACGTCCTGGCCGGTCGCCTCGGTCAGCTCGACCGCGAAGTCCGGATAGCGGCGTGCCGAGGCCAGATTGAGGCCGAGGAGGGTCTGCTCGCCGTAGTGGAGTTCGGTGACGGCGGCCAGCATCCCGGCCGCGACCTGCGCGGCGCCGCCGCCGGGCTCCGGGTCCACGAGCGCGGTCGTGAACCCGTGCTGCGCGGCCCGCCAGGCCGTGACCAGGCCGATGATCCCGCCCCCGACGACCAGGACGTCTGAGGTGCGCCTCGCATCGGTTGCATCGGTTGTGCCGGGTGTAACGGATGTCTCCGGTGTACGCGACATGGGCGTCCAGCCCCTCCCTTCGCCGGCATGACCCGGATCAGGTTCGTACGGTCGGAGGCCGTCCCAGCCTCCCTCTCAGCCCGGTGCGTCCGGACTCCCGCGAGTGCTTTACGTTGGCCACCCTAGCCCTTCGCCCCAACAGCCTGTAAGGGAGCCTTCACGCATGGCCCGCTCGCTCGACGGACTCTCCCTCGCCCCGGTCGCCGACCAGGCGCCGGGTCAGGTGGGCACCCGCACCCGGTTTGCCTACCACGAGAAGGACGGCGAGATCTGGGCCGAGTACGCGGGCGGCGACGTCGTACGCGGTCATCTCGTGGGCACGCGCGCGGGCGACCGGCTCGACTTCCGGTACGTGCAGCTGAAGGTGGACGGCACCACCTCGTCCGGGCACTGCGTCTCCCTGGTCCTCGAACTGCCCGACGGGCGGGTGCGCCTGGAGGAGACCTGGGAGTGGGAGTCCCAGGAGGGCAGCGGGACAAGTGTGGTCGAAGAGGTCACCGCGGACTGACGCTGTGCAACAGCTCACCGATCGCGCCCCCTGACCGACGATTTCACCTGTGTCTATGGTGATCGTGTGAGTGAGCAGACGCAGCGACGGAGCCCGGCGGCGCGACGGAGCGCCGTGATCGTCGGGGCGGGCATGGCCGGCGTACAGACCGCCGTCGCCCTGCGGGAACGGGGCTTCACCGGAAGCGTGACCCTGATCGGCGCGGAGCCTCACCAGCCGTACGACCGGCCGCCGCTGTCCAAGGCCGTGCTGCTCGGCAAGGCCGAGGACTCCGCCTTCGACGTCGACTTCGAAGCGCTCGACGTGGAGCTCCGCCTGGGGCTCGAAGTGACCGGCGTGCATCCCTCGCGGCACGAACTCGACACGGTCGACGGCCCGGTTCCCTACGACGTCCTGGTCATCGCCACCGGCGCCGAGCCGATCCAACTGCCGGGCGCCCAGGGCGTACCCGGGGTCCATCTGCTGCGCACGCTCGACGACGCCGCGCGGCTGCGCCCCGTTCTCGCCCGGCAGCACGACATCGTGGTGGTGGGTGCCGGCTGGATCGGCGCGGAGTTCGCCACGGCGGCGCGCGAGGCGGGCTGCGCGGTGACCGTCGTGGAGGCCGCCGACCGGCCGCTCGCCGGTGTGCTGCCCGAGGAGGTGGCCACTCCGATGGCCGCCTGGTACGCGGACAGCGGGGCGGTGCTGCGCACCCACGCGCGCGTGGAGCGCGTCGAGCCCGGCGAGGTGGTGCTCGACGACGGCTCGCGGCTGCCCGCGGGTGCCGTCGTCGTCGGCATCGGGGCGCGGCCCGCCACGGCCTGGCTGGCCGGTTCCGGGATCGAGCTCGGCGCCCGTCGCGAGATCGTCGCGGACGACCACCTGCGCACCTCCGCCCCGGACGTGTACGCGGTCGGAGACTGCGCCTCGTTCCCGTCCGGCCGTTACGGGGAGCGCCTGCTCGTCCACCACTGGGACAACGCCCTCCAGGGCCCGCGCACGGTCGCGGCGAACATCGTCGGCGAGACGTCCGCCGCGTACGACCCCGTGCCGTACTTCTGGTCCGAGCAGTTCGGCCGCTTCGTCCAGTACGCGGGCCATCACGGGTCCGCCGACGCCATGGTCCGGCGCGGTGACCCGGCCGGACCGTCCTGGTCGGTGTGCTGGCTCCGCGAGAGCCGCCTGGTCGCGGTCCTGGCGGTGGGACGGCCACGGGACCTGGCACAGGGCAAGCGGCTGATCGAGGCGGGCACGCCGATGGACTCGGGGCTCCTCTCGGATCCGGCGTTGCCGCTCAAGGGTGCGACGGCCTGAGCGCTCGGCCGTGGCGCTCCGCCGGGCCGCCTGGTCGGAGGGCCGTTCGATGTCTGTGGGCCGTCCGTAGCTGGTCGCGCCCACGCGGCGGAGCCGCACATGTCACAGCCCCGCGCCCCTGACGGGTCGCGGTCCGGGCGCGAGGGGGCCGCGGGGCACCGGGCGTGACACGGTCGCACCGGCCCGGGTACCGACTGTCAGTCCGAGATGGCAGGCTTGTGTCCGTGACCGAGATTGACGCAAAGATCGATGCTCTCGTCCCCGCCTGGCTCACCCTCCCCGACATCGCCGAGCTGCTCGGCGTCGAGGTGACCCGCGTCCGGCAACTGGTCAAGGAAGGCCAGGTCATCGCCGTACGCCGTGGTGAGAACCGCGCGCTGCACGTCCCCGCCGCTTTCATCGACGGGGCCGAGCAGAAGGTCGTCAAGGGCCTGACCGGCACTTTGACGCTCCTGCGGGACGACGGCTTCACCGACGAAGAGATGCTCGAGTGGCTCTTCACCCCCGACGAGAGCCTGCCCGGTACGCCCGCGCAGGCTCTGAGCGAGAATCGCGGCACGGAGGTGAAGCGTCGCGCCCAGGCGCTCGCCGTCTGACCTGATCACGCCGTCCGGCGTACGGGCCGCGATCCTCACGGCCCGTACGCCACCGACACGACACGGGGGACCCTCGCATGCCCGAATCCACCGCACGCGCCCGGCTCGCCGACGCCCGGGTGTACCTCTGCACGGACGCCCGCAAGCGCCAGGGAGACCTCGCCGACTTCCTGGACGCGGTCCTGGAGAACGGCGTGGACATCGTGCAGCTGCGGGACAAGGGCATGGAGGCGGCCGAGGAGCTGGAGCACCTCGCCGTCCTCGCGGACGCCTGCCGTCGGCACGGCACGCTGCTCGCGGTGAACGACCGGGCGGACGTCGCCCACGCCATCGGCGCCGACGTGCTGCACCTGGGTCAGGGCGACCTTCCGGTGCCCGCCGCCCGGGCGATCCTCGGCGACGACGTCCTGATCGGCCGCTCCACGCACGCCGATTCGGAGGCCGCGGCCGCCGCCGGCCAGGAGGGTGTGGACTACTTCTGCACCGGACCCTGCTGGCCGACGCCCACCAAGCCCGGCCGCCACGCGCCGGGCCTCGGACTGGTCCGGTACACGGCCGCGCTGGCCACCGACCGCCCCTGGTTCGCCATAGGCGGCATCGACCTCGGCAACCTCGACGAGGTGCTCGAAGCGGGCGCCCGCCGCGTCGTCGTCGTACGGGCGATCACCGAGGCCGACGATCCGGGCGCGGCGGCGGCGGAGTTCGCGAAGCGCCTGCGCCACGCGTAGGTGACCTCAGGCAGGGCCCGGGCTGTGGTCGGCCGAGTGGGCAGTTGTCCGAGTGGTGGACAACAAATCGACAAATCGGGCAAATTTCCCGGATCCGGTTGGGGGACCGTCGCCCCCTGGCTAACCTGCGGGTATGGCCCTCGGATCTGCTTCCACCAGGACGGACCGCGCACGCACGGTGCGTGACATGCTCGCGACCGGCAAGGCGACGTACTCGTTCGAGTTCTCCGCGCCGAAGACCCCGAAGGGCGAGCGGAACCTGTGGAACGCGCTGCGCCGGGTCGAGGCCGTGGCCCCCGACTTCGTGTCGGTGACGTACGGCGCGGGCGGTTCGACCCGGGCGGGCACGGTCAGGGAGACCGAGCAGATCGTCGCCGACACCACCCTGACCCCGGTCGCCCACCTCACCGCGGTCAACCACTCCATCGCCGAGCTGCGCAACATCATCGGCCAGTTCGCGGACGCCGGGATCCGCAACATGCTCGCCGTGCGCGGCGACCCGCCCGGCGACCCGATGGCCGACTGGGTGGCACACCCCCAGGGCCTGACGTACGCGGCCGAACTCGTCCGGCTCATCAAGGAATCCGGCGACTTCTGCGTGGGCGTCGCGGCCTTCCCCGAGATGCACCCGCGCTCGGTCGACTGGGACCGTGACGTCGCGCACTTCGTCGACAAGTGCCGGGCCGGCGCGGACTACGCGATCACGCAGATGTTCTTCCAGCCGGAGTCCTATCTGCGGCTGCGTGACCGGGTCGACTCGGCGGGCTGCGCGACCCCGGTCATCCCCGAGGTCATGCCGGTGACCAGCGTGAAGATGCTGGAGCGGCTGCCCAAGCTCAGCAACGCCTCGTTCCCGGACGCCCTCAAAGAGCGGATCCTCACAGCCAAAGACGATCCGGCGGCTGTACGCTCCATTGGCATTGAGTTCGCCACGGAGTTCTGCGCGAGACTGCTGGCCGAGGGAGTCCCCGGACTGCATTTCATTACGCTGAACAACTCCACCGCGACGCTGGAAATCTACGAGAACCTGGGCCTGCATCACCCACAGCAGGCCTAGACCGGTCGCATCGTCGTACGACACACTGCGTAGCGGCCACCTGGGAGAGGGGCGTACATGGGCTGGACGGTCCTCTACATCGCATTCGGCATCGTCGCGCTATGGCTGCTCGGCGAGGTACTGCTGCAGTACAAGGCGCGGCTGCGCTGGCGGCTGCTCGCCTTCGCCGGCTTCCTCGGGGTGGTCCTCGGTGTCCTGATTCCGAACGTGCTGGTCATCGGCCTGGGTGCCGCGGCCTTCGCCGTCGGGCAGACGTACGTCACCCTCTCGTTCCGCAGCGGATTCGCCTCCGGCTGGGCCGTCAACGGCCTGGGCGGAGGCCGCCCGGGCGCCAGCAAGCGCCGCCGCGGGGAGGAGCGCAAGGACCCGACGCTGGAGGTCTCCGACCTCCACGCCGCGGAGACCACGACGTTTCCCAGCCAGGACTTCGGCCAGGGCGACGACTACGGGCGCGACGACTCGGTCTTCGGACAACGCCCCGAGACCGCCGCCGAGTCGACCTCCGTCTACGAGCCGCAGCCGCTGCCCGACGACACGGGTCAGTACGGCGTCTACAGCGACGCCGCCTACGCCGCCGCCACCGACCCGGCGTACGCGGCCGCCGCGCAGGCCCAGGGACAGCAGGGCCAGGACCCGCTCGGCCAGAACTACGGGTACGACGGCTACTCCGGCTACGACCAGCAGCAGTACGGCTACGACACCGGGCAGCAACAGCAGTACGCCGCCTACTCCGACCCGTACATCGGCACGCAGTCCTATGACGCCGCCTCGTACGGCCAGCCCTACGACGCCTCGCAGCAGCAGTACGCGCAGCAGGGCTACACCCAGGACCCGTACGCCACCAACGGCGGCTACGTCGGTGAGACCCCGGCCGGCGGTGTCTGGGTGCCGCAGCAGCGCAACACCGAGGACCCGTACGGCGGCGAACTCCCGCCGGAGCAGCCGTATCCGTACGACGGCAACGGGAACAACGGGAACAATGGCGGCAACGGACAGCAGGGCGGCGGGTACGACGAGCAGTACCGGTTCTGAGCGAGCCGGAAGTACCGGTTCTGAATGATCCGGCAGTAACGGTTCTGAACGAGCCGGTGCCGACCGGGGCTCAGCGCGCCCCGGTCGTAGCCCCGTCGCCGTCACTCACTGCGAGCCCCGGAAGTCCGGCCCCTCCACGACGAGCCCGGCCACCAGCGCGCCGGACATCCCCGCGTGCGGCAGTCCACCGCCGGGGTGCGCCCAGCCGCCGACCGTGAACAGGCCCGGTACGCGCGTGCTGTTGGCGGGCCGCAGCAGCGCGCCGCCCACACCGGCAAGCGCGGGAGCGGGCACGGCGCCGCCCCCGGCACCGGTCTCCCGCCCGGTGTCCACCGGGGTGCGGACCTCGCGCCACAGCACGCGCTCGCGCAGGCCCGGTATCGCCCGCTCGGCGGCCGTGACCATGCGGTCGGCGAAGGCGCCGGCGGCACCCTCGGCGGTCCAGTCGTGATGCGCCAGCGACGGCACCGTCGCCGTGAGCACCACGGACTCGTGGTCGTCGTCCGGCCGCAGCAGCCCGTCGTCCGGCCGGTCCACCCACACGGTGGGCCGCTCCGCAGGCTTTCCGGCCCCGAAGACGTTCCGCTCGTCGGCAGGGTCCGTCGTGTGAACCACCGTGCGGTGTACGGCTCCGGGCTCGCGCGCGCCGCGCAGCGCGAGGCAGACGACGACCTTGCCGCAGGCCAGGGACCCGGGGTGGGACTCGGGCGCGTCACCCTCGTACAGGCTGTCGCGACCCGTCAGGGACTCCAGCAGCTCCGGCGGGCCGCCCACGACGAAGTCGGCCTCGGCGACGGTCCCGTCGCGCAGTTCCACGCCTGCCGCCCGGCCGTCCTTCTCCGTGACCGAGACGACCTCGGCGTCGAAGACGAACTCCACCCGGCGGGCCACGCACCGCTCGTGCACGGCGCGCGCCAACTCCCGGATTCCGCCGCGCAGATACCAGGTGCCGAAGGCGTGCTCCATGTACGGCAGGACCGCCGCGCTCGCCGGGGCGGTGTGCGGGTCGAGGCCGTACGCGAGCGCGTGGCTCTCCAGGAGGGCGGCGAGACGGGGGTCGGCCAGCTCCCACGCGCCGACCTCCGCGAGGGTCCGTGCCGTGCGGGCGAACAGCAGCCGGCGCTGCCGCAGCGCGGGGTAGGGCTCACGCTCGGCCAGCACCTGCCAGTTGGGCCACAGCGGCTCCTCCAGGAGCGGGCGGCGTGTCCGGTCCCAGGCCTCGCGCGCCCGGACCAGGAAGTCGCCCCAGCGCTCGCCCACGCCTGCCCCGAGGGCCTCGTCCAGGGCCGAGACGACCCCCGCGCGGGAGGCGTTGGGCAGCGAGACCTCCGTGCCGTCGGCGAAGACGTGCCGTGCCGCCGGGTCGACCTGGACCAGGTCGACGCAGGCCTCCAGGGGCTCCTTGCCCGTCTTGACGAACAGGTCGCGGTAGACCGCGGGCAGGTGGAGCAGCCCCGGGCCGGTGTCGAAGGCGAAGCCGTCGCGCTCGAAGCGGCCCACCGCCCCGCCGTACGTCGCCGCGCGCTCGTACACCACCACCCGGTGGCCCGCGACGGCCAGCCGGGCGGCGGCCGCCATCGCGCCCATGCCTGCGCCGATCACCGCAATTCGTGCCATCAGTTTCCTAGGGATGGTAGTTTCGTTGCGTCCCGCAAGGGACCGGTTCGGGCTGGACCGCAGCCTTCGGGCTGGAAGCCCCCGCCCCAGGCGGAGGAGCGGAGTCACGCCAGGGACTTTATCGGGGGGCCCGGCATCAGCAAGTCGGTCCCGGCCCTGAGGGCCGGGGCTAGCTGGTTTTCAGCCCGGTGGGCGCCCCACCCGTTCCGCGAGCCGTTTCTCCTCGCGGCGCTGGGCCCTGCGGCGCAGGAACCGTCTGATCCGCGAGACCAGGAAGTAGAGCACCACCAGACCGGTCACCAGCAGGACGCCCGCGATGATCGCCGCGGCCTGCGGGTTGAACATCGCGAAGGTGATGATCCCGGCGACCCCGAGATCCTCGGCGGTGCTCAGCACGAAGTTGCTGAACGGCTCCGGCGAGGTGTTGACCGCCATCCGCGTCCCGGCCTTGACGGCGTGGCTGGCAAGCGCCGACGAGCCGCCGATCGCGCCGGCCGCCAGCTCGGACAGTGAACCGCTCTGCCCGGCCAGCAGCGCCGCGACGACGGCCCCGGACACCGGGCGGATCACGGTGTGGACGCTGTCCCACACCGAGTCCACGTACGGGATCTTGTCGGCGACGGCCTCGCAGGCGAACAGGACGCCCGCCGCGATGAGGACCTCGGGGCGCTGCAGCGACTCGGGCACCTCGTCGGTCAGCCCGGTCGCGCCGAAGACGCCGAGGAGCAGCACCACCGCGTACGCGTTGATGCCGCTGGCCCAGCCGCTGGTGAAGACCAGGGGGAGTACGGACACGGAGGCGATCGTAACCAGTCGGCAACGGCACGTCCTGGGCCTGAGTGCGTACGGCTGAGTATCCGTACCTAGTGAGTGAGTTGAGTACGCGCGCGGATGGGTGTCGACCTGCGTGAACGAGAGAGTGGAGGCACGGAAAGGGGCGCGGCTCCGGTACCGCCGACACGGGGCGGCGGAACGGTGCAGCGCCCTTGGCCGCTCCTTCCGCCGAGAAACTCGGCGGGAGCGAGGCACGGGGGGACCCGGGGGAGACCGCAACGGGGGAAACCAACGGGGGAGTACGGGGAAACACCGGGGAGAACAAAAGGGGCGCCGGTCCGGTGTGGCCCGCGGGGGACGCGGCCACTTCGGACCGGCGCTTCACTTGTGTCCGAGCCCGTCCCCGCTGACCCTTCCCTGGAGCAGCCGGGACAGCGCCGAGTGGACGTCGTCCAGGGAGCGCTCCGGCTGGAACGCCTGCCAGTCCAGGGCCGCCACGAGCACCATGCCGACCAGCGCCGACGCCGTCAGCGGGGTGTCGATCTCGTCGCTCAGCTCGCCGTTCGCGATCCCGTCGCGCAGGACGTTCTCGACGACCGCGACGGCCTCCTGACGGACCACCATCAGGGTGGACTGCCAGGCCCGGTTGGTGCGCCACAGCTCGGCCACGTACAGCTGCGTGAAGGCCGGGTAGCGGTCGATGAAGACGAGGCCCGCCCGGATCATCGCGTCCAGCGCGTCGACCTTGCTGCCGCCGTCCCGGGCGGTCCTCTCCGCCGCCTCCCGGAGGGAGGCGGTCAGTAGTCCCACTCCGTGCCGGAGGAGCTCTTCGAAGAGGACGGACTTGCTCGCGAAGTTGTAGTAGACGGTGCCCTTGGCCACGCCGGCGCGTTCGGCGATCTCGTCGACCGTCGTGGCCGAGAAGCCCTGTTCCGCGATGAGGGTCACCGCCGCCTCGTAGAGCTTCTGCCGGGTCGCCTGTCTCCGGCCGCCGCCGCTGTCCACCGTCCTGCTGCTTTCCATGGTCCCGATTGTCACAGGCTCAGCTCCGGGTGCAGTCGGTCGAGGGTCCATACCTGCCGTCGCCGCGCGGACACGGCGGTGAGCGCGAGGGCGCCTGCGGTGAACGCGGCGAGGACGGCGCACGCCTGCCAGACCGGTCCCAGTCCACCGCCCGTGATGAGCCTCCTGAGGGCGTCGACCACGTAACTCATCGGCATGAAGGGGTGGATCGCGTTGAAGAACCCCGGACTGGTCTGCACGGGATACGTGCCGCCCGCCGACGTCAGCTGCAGCATCAGGAAGGCGAGGACGAGGATCCGGCCGGCCGCTCCGAAGCGGGCGTTCAGCCACTGCACGATCGCCGCGAAACAGGCCGTCACCAGGAACAGGAAGCCCACCGTCCCGGCCGCCCGCGCCATTTCCAGGCCGATTCCCCAGTGCAGCACGGACATCAGCGCGACCGTCTGGAGCGCCCCCAGGGCGGCCACCGGCAGCCAGCCCGCCAGCGCGATGCGCCAGGCGGAGGAGCCCGCCGCGAGTGCGCGCCGGTTGAGCGGCGGAATCAGCATGTAGGCCACCATCGCGCCCACCCACAGGGAGAGCGGAATGAAGTACGGGGCGAAACCCGTGCCGTAGTTGGGTGCCTTGTGCAGGTCCTTCGAAGCGAGCTGTACGGGGTCGGCCATGACCTCGGTGCGCCGGTCGCGTTCGCTCTTGTCGTAGTCGGGGATCCGGCCGGCGCCGTCGTGCAGTCCGCCGGCGAGCTTGCCCGAGCCGTCGACGAGCTTGTACATGCCTCCTTCGAGGTCGCCCGCGCCCGTACTGAGTTCGCCGACACCGGTGTCCAGGTCGGCCGCTCCGGACTTGGCCGTACCGAGCCCCGTGTGCAGCGTCTTCGCCCCCTTGGCGACCTTTCCGGCCCCCTTGTTGAGCGCGTTGACCTTGGAGACGGTCGTGGCGAGGTCCTCGGAGAGGTGCGGCGAGCGGTCGGCCAGCGCCTGGGCCTGCTTCTCCAGAGAGGCCAGATGCTTGTCGAGCGTGTCCAGGTCGCCGTCCTGGCCGGCCACCAGCGTGTTGACGTCGTCGGCGACCTTCGCCACGTCGGCGGGGGCCTCCTTCGCCTTCTTCAGCTCCGGGCAGGCGGCGTCGGGCAGCGGCAGGGTCTCGCAGCGTGCCTTGTAGACGCCGTTCAGGGTGTCGGAGGCCGTGCGGGCATCCTTGGCAGCCGTCGGGGCCGTCTTCACCAGCGTGTCGAGGTTGCGGCGGATCGCAGAGGCGGAGTCCGCGACGAGCTGAGCCGTGTCGCCGATCTCCTTCTCGTTGCCCTTGAGGAAGGGCCCCACCCTGTCCGCGACGCCGTTGACCTTGTCCGCGAGCGTCTGCGTCCCCTCCGAGACCTGCCGCGAACCGTCCTCCAGGTCACCCGCGCCCTTGTCCAGCTTCTTCAGACCGGCGGAGAGCTTGCCGCTGCCCGCCTCCGCGTCCTTCAGGCCGTCCGCGAGGTCCTTCGAACCCTTCTTGGCCTTCCCTATCCCGCCCTTGAGCGTGTCCGCCCCCTTCGCGGCCTTCGCGGTCTCCCCTTGGATGTCGGAGAACGAGACGAAGATCTTGTCGAGGAACGACCGTGACGCCTTGGTCGAGGCGGCCGTACGCACCTCCGCGAAGACCGTCCGCGAGATCTGTCCGACGATGTAGTTGTTCGCGTCGTTCGTACGCACCTGGAGGGCGCCCGTCTCCGGCGAGTCGCCCGAACTGGAGGCGATCCGCCTGCTGAAGTCGGACGGCATGGTCAACGACAGGTAGTAACTGCCGTTCTCGACGCCCTCGCGGGCCTCGGCGGCGCTCACCTCGTGCCACTCGAAGGTCTTGCTCTCGCGCAGCCCCTTGGTGATCTCGTCACCCATCACGATCTTCTTGTCGGCCGCCGTCGCCCCCTTGTCGTCGTTCACGAGCGCCACGGGGATGCGGTCGAGACGGCCGTACGGGTCCCAGAACGACCACAGGTAGAGGGCGCCGTACAGCAGGGGCAGCAGCAGGAGCGCGGCGAGGGCCGCGCGCGGGAGCCTTCCCCTGCCGAAGCGCCTGAGCTCAAGCGCGGCCAGCTTCGGCGAGCGCATCCGCGGTCTCCTTGTCTTCCGTGTCGTCCTGGTTGCCCTGGTTGCCCTGGTCCAGCCGGTCCTTCGGGGTCTTCCGGTCTTCTTGGCGGGCCGGTCCGTCGGAGGGCCCCGTGGACACCACGGCCGCGTCCTCGGGGGCCTCGCTGCACACCGCCACGACCGTGGTCCCTGCCTCGGTCAGGGAGCGCAACAGCTCCCAGACCTCGGCCCGTTCGGCCTGCGAGAGCTTCAGGTCGGTGTCATCGATGCCCAGCAGCCGGGGACGGCCGATCAGGGCGAGCGCCACGGACAGCCGCAGCGCTTCGACGCGTTCCAGGTCCCGCACCGCGGTCCGGGACCCCTTGGGCAGGGCCTCCCGGTCGAGCCCGGCGGCGGTCAGCGCGCTGTCGACGCGCAGCCGCGCCTCCGTCACCCGCTCCGAGCGCGGCCGCAGCAGCCCGCGTACGGAACCGCCGAACCGTCGCTGGAGCAGGGCCCGTTCCCGAAGGTGCTCGGCGACGGACAGGGCGGGCTCCAGGTCGGTGACACCGGGCACGTGGGCCAGCGCGCTGAACCGGCGGACGGCCGCCATGTGCTTCGGCAACTCCGACTGCCCGACCCGCGCGTGCCCCTCGGTGGGCTTCATCCGCCCGGTGAGCGCGAGCAGCAGACACGTACGCCCGGAGCCCGACGGCCCCTCGATCGCGATCAGCGAGCCGGGCTCCGCGTCGACGCCGATACCGCGGAACGCCCACCCGCGGGGCCCCTTGAGCCCGAAGTCCTCGGCCCTTACGCCGAGTCCGTGCGGACCGTCCACAACTTCCCCCACCCTCCGGGTCCCTGAGCCGACCGGCTTTTGAACTGACTGGTCAGTGCAAAAGCTATACCGAACCTGTGATCGAGGCAAAAGCCCAGGTCAGAACGGATTGTCAGTGGCATACCTCACGATGGACACATACGGCCACAGAGCCGTCACACAGACGACAGGAGGTTCGTCATGGCCACCTACCACGCAGCCGCCGCCCGTCGGCGACGCGCCACCGGCCCTGCCCCCTCACTGACCGGCCCGGCGAGCGACGTGCACCCCGTGCTCCGCCGGGCCACGGCCCCGCCCGCCGCCCTCGACCTGCTCGCCCAGGCCCGTGCCGGACTCGACGAGGCGGCCCTGCTGGAAACGCCGAACGAGCGGTACGCGACAGCACACCTGGCCGCCCTGCGCACCGCCGCCGCCGTACTCGCCGCCCGCGGGCGCC
>NZ_JAPWHT010000134.1:0-22914 GCF_027270795.1 Streptomyces sp. ActVer | reverse complement strand
CCCCTGAAGGGGCGCGGGCCCAGCCCGGCGTCTGTCCTTAGGGGCGCGGGGAACTGCGCGACCAGCCCCCACTCAGCCGCAGCCGAGAACGAACGAGGGGCGCGGGAGCCAAAGGCATCCCGCGCCCCAGAACACGCCCCGCTCAGGCGTGCGGCCGTGCCAGCAGCGCGCGCACACCCTGTGAGCTGAGCGTCAGCCCATGCGGAGCACTCGCGTCGATGCTCAGCGAGACATCACTGGTGGGCCACTGCGCGGCAAGCGCACCGAGCGGCACCAGGCGGTAGCGCGAAACCGACGGCAGCAGCTCGGCCATCCGCACCTCCGAGGTGAACACCGGAACCAGCGGGTCCCCGCCCGGCTGCTCGATCACGGGCAGGGCGACGACGGAGGGATCACCGGCCGCCTCGTCATCGGCGTCGTCCGGCACCGGGACCAGCACGTCACTGCCGGCCAGGGTGTCCAGGGCATCGCCGTCCTCGGCGTTCTCGGCCAGCACGGTAAGCGCTCGCTCGGCCTCCGCCGTGACGTTGTCGTTCGAGGAAATCTCCATGGCACATCCCGACGTAGTAACGAAAACAGGCCGCCCGGACCAGGTTCCGACCCGGGCGCGGCTGGTCGCGTACCCGTCGCGGGATGTGCCATGCGTATCTCACCCGGACGTCACCGAACGCTCACGGAATCAGCGGGATGTCGTGCGAGGGCAGCCCGAGCCGGTCGCAGCCGACGCGCCGCGCGAGCGGCTCGGCCATGCTCGGCCCGATGTGCGACCAGTACGTGGCGGCGTCCCGGAAGTAGCGCTGCATCCGCGCGCCGTCACGGGCGTGGCGAGAACCCGCCGTGCGGAAGAGGATGCTCTGCGTGACGTCCCAAGCCATGCGGCCGGCGGTGAGAAAGACCAGTGCGAGCCGGTTGTCGTCGGCGATGGTGAAGGGCGCCTCCCCGGAGACGTTGCGGCGGCAGGTCTCCATGTAGTCCTCGGCATTGCGCTGGAGGGCCGCCTCGGCGGTGTGGATCGCACCGAGTGCCTCGCCCAGGTGGCGCTGGTAGTCGTGGAGCTCGGCCCGCGTGCGGTCGGGTTCCAGGATCAGCGGCCTCTCGGCGACGATCCGGGCGTACTCGTCGGCGGCCGCGTACGCGGTGCCGACCATGATGGCGGCCAGTTCCCCGTGGTAGAAGCTGGGGGCGCGGCCCGCGTACAGCGCGTTGCCGTGCAGCTTCGATCCGGGTGTGCCGCCCTCCACCGGCAGGTCGAGCAGGCTCGCCTCCCGGGTGAAGTACTCGGGGATACGGGCCTGCTCCATGCGGATGCTGTTGGAGCCGCTGCCGCGCAGCCCGAGGACGCCGTGCCAGTCGTCGAGCAGCGTCCACACGGGGCGCGGCGCGACGAACAGCACCAGCGGTCCGGGCGGGTCACCCGGTTTCTCCGGGGCTCGCAGGGTCTGGCCGACGTAGTGGGTGGAGTACGGCGATCCGGAGGCGTACGGCCAGGTTCCGTCGAGGACGACATGCCCGTCGCCGTCCGGGCGGGCCACGCCGACCGGCATGACGGTGGACGCGGCGCGGAACTCGCCGTCGTCTCCGAAGATCTCGTCCTGTGCCCGCTCCTCGAACTGCGCCGCGATCTGGAGCACATGGGCGGCGGTCAGGGAGAGCGCCCAGCCCGTGGAGGGGCAGCCTCGGGCGATCTCGGTGACCACGCGGTAGAAGGTCTGCAGGCCGAACTCGTATCCGCCGTAGCGGCGCGGCTGCAGGATCCGGTAGAAGCCCGCCCGCAGAAAGTCGTCGTGCGTGTCCTTCGGATAGCGGGTCAACCGCTCGGTCTCCGGCTGGCGTTCGAGCAGTGCGGGCCGCAGGGCGACGGCTCGGTCGATCAGTTCGCGTTCGGTCAGTCCGGGCTCGGGAGCGGCGATCACGGTGCCTCCTGACGTGTGGGGCCGTCCGTTCGTGACGCGGTACACGTGATTGAACACGCCACGGGCCGCTGCTGTACCCACCGGATAGCGCCAAGTAGTTCCGTACGGGAGTGCTCCGGTGGCGCGCAGAGCGATGGCACGGCATCCGGCGCCCAGGGTGAAAACGAACCAGTAGTGGTGACCGTCGCCCACGCGTCGAACCGGGTGCGCGCCTAGCGTGGAGCCATGCCGATGCAACCCTGGTTTCCCGATGCCAAGCTGGGCATCTTCATCCACTACGGCATCTACGCCGTGGGCGGCGCCGCCGAGTCCTGGTCGTTCTACACGGGCGAGATGACGCACGAGCAGTACATGAATCAGCTCGACGGCTTCACCGCGTCGCACTACGACCCGGACGCCTGGGCGGAGTTGTTCGCCCGGGTGGGCGCGCGGTACGCGGTGCTCACCGCCCGGCACCACGACGGTGTCGCCCTCTGGGACACCGACCACCGCAATCTCGACGTGGTGCGGGACACTCCGGCGGGGCGCGACCTGGTCACCGGCTTCGTCGACGCGCTGCGCGCCCGGGACCTCAAGGTCGGCCTCTACTACTCGCACTCCGACTGGAACCACCCGGACTACGCGAGTCAGCGGCACCCCGGGCCGATCATCGTGCCGCCCAACGAGTACTCGCACGCCGATCCCGGGAAGGAGGACCCGGCGGCCTGGGCGCGTTATCTCGCCTACCGCGACGGCCAGGTCGGCGAACTCGTCGAGCGCTTCCGGCCCGACGTCCTCTGGTTCGACGGGGAGTGGGAGCGCACCGAGGAGCAGTGGCGGATGGGCGAGTTCGCCGAGCTGATCCTCTCCGGCAACCCGGACACCATCCTCAACGGCCGCATGCTCAGCTACGGCGACTACGCGACGCCGGAGCAGGGCACCCCGCTGCGGGCCCCGGAGGGCCCGTGGGAACTGTGCCTCACGATCAACGACTCGTGGAGCTTCCGGCCACAGGACCGCGACTTCAAGTCGGTGCGCCAGTTGGTGCGGTACTTCACCGAGACGATCGGCATGGGCGGCAATCTGCTGCTGGGCGCCGGGCCCCGCGAGGACGGGACGATCCCCGAGGAGCAGGTCGAACGTCTGGAGGGCCTCGGCGCGTGGATCGCGCGGCACTCCGACGCCGTGTACGGCACGGTCGCCGGACTGCCCGCCGGGCACCACTACGGCCCCAGCACCCTGTCCGCCGACCGGCGCACCTTGTACCTGGTGTGCTTCGATGCTCCCCGCGAATCCGTCTCGATCCGCGGTCTGCGCAACCCGGTCCTGCGGGCCACGGTCCTCGGCACGGGCGCGGAACTGGGCCACCACGTCACCGGCGGCCTCGACACCGTTCCCGGTGTGACGTGGATCGACGCGCCCACGGCCGCCGATCTGGACGACCAGGCGACGGTGATCGCCGTCGAACTCGAAGGGGAGCTGGACCTCTACACGGGAGCGGGGCGCCTCTGACGACGGCCTTTCCGGAAGGGGCGCGTCAGGCGAGGGACAGGAAGAGCTTCTCCAGGCGTGCCCGCATCTGGTCGCGGTCCAGATCCCGCTCGCCGCCCTCGTCGGTCATGCAGTGCTGGAGCCCGGTCGCGATGATCGCGAACCCGGCGCGGTCCAACGCCCTTGAGGCCGCTGCCAGTTGGGTGACCACCTCTTCGCAGGACCGCCCCTGTTCGATCATGTTGATCACGCCCGCGATCTGCCCCTGGGCCCGCTTGAGCCGGTTGATCACGGACTTCAGCTCGTCGGCCGCCATCTGCAGTTCCATGTGGAGCGCTCCCTCGATATATACCCCACCCGGTATGGTACGGCTCGCCTGATGGGGCCTGGGGTGCCGTGTGGGGCCTGCGTTGCTCGGGTGCTCACGCGACGGGTGCTCAGGCGCTCACGAGGCCGATGCTCAGGTGCTCACGCGACCCGGGCGAGCACCTCGGCCACGGTGACGACCCGGATCAGCGGCCGGTACAGGTCCATGATCTGCAGGGCCTTGGTGTGCGAGGCGTCGTCCGCTCCCGCGCAGGCGTCGGCCGCCACCCACACCTCCACTCCGGCGTCGGCGGCGGCCAGCGCGGTGGAGAGCACACAGCAGTCCGTACTGACTCCGGCGAGCACCAGAAAGCCCTCGGGACCGACCCGCTCGGCCAGTTCCGGGGTCCATTTGCCGAAGGTCGGAGCGTCCACCAAGTGCCGGGCGTGGGGCGCGAGTTCATCGACCAGGCCCCAGAGCCGGTCCTCCGGCGGCCGCAGCGCGAAGGGCCACTGTTCGTAGTATGCCCGCCAGGCGCCGGCGGGCTTCTCGGGGGCCAGGAACCGGGTGAAGGTGACGCGTCCCGCGAAGGCCGGCAGCAGGCGGCGTACCCCGTCCACGGCCTCGTCGAAGCGGGGCGCGGCCCAGGGGCTGTCCGGCTCGGCGAACACCCGCTGCATGTCGATGACGGCCAGCAGTCCTTGGGATCCCGGTCGGCTCATGCGCCCGGCACCTCCACGTCCAGCCGTCGGCTCGGGGGCGCCGCCTCCTGCGTACGGACCCTGCCGCGGCCGAGTGCGAGGGTGCCGAGGAAGCCGAGGGCGAGCGCGGCGAGTACGCCGAGGTTGGCGTAGGCCCAGGAGCCGTCCTTGCCGCCGAGGCCCAGCGGGCCGAGCAGATAGCCCTGCCACTCCAGCCAGCCTGCGGCCGTGTTGGTGACGAGGCCCCAGCCGATCGCCGTGGCGGCGAGGGTCAGCAGCAGCGGGAGCGGTTCGACGTCGCCGTAGCGGCCGCGGGTGCGGAACAGGTCCGCCTCGTCGTAGTCGCGGCGCCGCAGCGCGAGGTCGGCGAGCATCACACCGCACCAGGCGGCGACGGGCACACCGAGTGTGGTGAGGAAGCCGATGAACTGGCCCAGGAAGTCGTCCGTGAGGAAGACGATGTAGATCGAGCCCGCGATCATCAGGACGCCGTCCAGCAGGGCCGCCAGATAGCGCGGCACCCGCAGGCCCGCCGCGAGCAGGGCGAGGCCGGAGGAGTAGATGTCGAGGACCGCGCCGCCGACGAGACCGAGTACGGCCACGGCGGCGAAGGGGATCAGGAACCAGGTGGGCAGGATCGTGGTCAGCGCGCCGATCGGGTCGGCGGCGATGGCCGTGTTGAGCTCGGTGGACGAGCCGGCGAGCAGCAGGCCGAAGACCAGCAGGAGCAGGGGTGCCACCGAGGCGCCGAAGGTGGTCCAGCCGACCACGCCCCGGCCGGAGGAGTCCCGCGGCAGATAGCGCGAGTAGTCCGCGGCGGCGTTGACCCAGCCGAGGCCGAAGCCGGTCATCATGAAGACCAGCGCGCCGATGAACTCCTGCGCGGAACCGGACGGTACGGCACTGACGGCCGACCAGTGGATGTGGTCGGCGACGAGCCCGATATAGACGAGGGTCAGCACACCGGTGACGACCGTGATCACCGTCTGCAGCCGCATGATCAGGTCGAAGCCCATCACTCCGCCGATCACGACGAGCGCCCCGACGACGATCAGGGCGACCACCTTGGTGCCGGTGCCGCCGCCCCAGCCGAGCCGGTCGAGAACCGTCGCGGTGGCCATAGTCGCCAGGGCCGTGAGCACGGTCTCCCAGCCGACGGTGAGCATCCAGGAGACGACCGAGGGCAGCCGGTTGCCCCGGACGCCGTAGGCCGCCCTGCTGAGCACCATCGTCGGCGCGGAGCCGCGCTTTCCCGCCACCGCGACGAACCCGCAGAGCAGGAACGAGAAGACGATCCCGATCACCCCGGCGGCCAGCGCCTGCCAGAACGAGATCCCGAACCCGAGCGCGAAGGACCCGTAACTCAGGCCGAGGATCGACACGTTGGCGCCGAACCAGGGCCAGAACAGAGTCCGGGGCGTGCCCTTGCGCTCGGCATCACCGATCACATCGAGGCCATGCACCTCCACCTGGAGCTGCCGAGTGCCTGCTCCTCTGCCGGAGGGGTCCGTCATCTTCGACCTGCCTGTCTGGGGTCGGGAGTTTCGGAGCGGCTACAGGCCCCACGCCCCAAAGGGGCGCGGGGCTGTATCGATATGCGGCTCCGCCGCGTGGGCGCGACCAGCCACGACGGACCCGCAGACAACGCACCGGGCCCAGCAGAGCGATCAGGCCAGCGTGGCCAGCGCCGCGTTGAGCGTCGCGGACGGCCGCATCACAGCCGCGGCCTTGGCCGGGTCGGGCTGGTAGTAGCCACCGATGTCGGCAGGCGAACCCTGCACCGCGATGAGCTCGTCGACGATCGTCTGCTCCTGCGCGGTCAGCGTCTCGGCGAGCGGGGCGAACGCCTTGGCGAGCGCCGCGTCGTCGGTCTGCCTGGCCAGCTCCTGCGCCCAGTAGAGGGCGAGGTAGAAGTGGCTGCCGCGGTTGTCGATGCCACCGAGGCGACGGCTCGGCGACTTGTCGTTCTCCAGGAACGTGGCGGTCGCGCGGTCGAGCGTGTCCGCGAGGACCTGGGCACGCGCGTTGTCCGTGGTCTGCGCGAGGTGCTCGAAGCTGGAGGCCAGCGCGAGGAACTCGCCCAGACTGTCCCAGCGCAGGTAGTTCTCCTTGACGAGCTGCTGCACGTGCTTCGGCGCGGAGCCGCCGGCGCCCGTCTCGAAGAGGCCGCCGCCGTTCATCAGCGGGACGACCGAGAGCATCTTGGCGCTGGTGCCCAGCTCCAGGATCGGGAACAGGTCGGTCAGGTAGTCGCGCAGGACGTTGCCGGTGACCGAGATGGTGTTCTCGCCGCGGCGGATGCGCTCCACGGAGAGCTTGGTCGCCTCGACCGGGGCCAGGATGCGGATGTCCAGGCCCTCGGAGTCGTGCTCGGGCAGGTACTGCTTCACCTTCTCGATGAGCACGGCGTCGTGGGCGCGGCTCTCGTCCAGCCAGAACACGGCCGGGTCGCCGGTCGCGCGGGCGCGGGTGACGGCGAGCTTGACCCAGTCCTTGATCGGGTCGTCCTTGGTCTGGCAGGCGCGGAAGATGTCGCCGGCCGAGACCGTCTGCTCGATGACGACGTTCCCGGCCTGGTCGACGAGGCGGACCGTGCCGGTGGTCGGGATCTCGAAGGTCTTGTCGTGGCTGCCGTACTCCTCGGCCTTCTGCGCCATCAGACCGACGTTCGGGACCGAGCCCATCGTCGACGGGTCGTAGGCGCCGTTGGCGCGGCAGTCGTCGATGACGACCTGGTAGACGCCGGAGTAGCTGCTGTCCGGGAGGACCGCGAGGGTGTCGGCCTCTCCGCCGTCCGGGCCCCACATGTGGCCGGAGGTGCGGATCATCGCCGGCATGGAGGCGTCGACGATGACGTCGGACGGGACGTGCAGGTTGGTGATGCCCTTGTCTGAGTCGACCATGGCGAGCGCGGGGCCGTCGGCGAGCTCGGCGTCGAAGGACGCCTTGATCTCGTCGCCCTCGGGCAGGGACTCCAGGCCCTTGTAGATGCCGCCCAGACCGTCGTTCGGGGTCAGACCGGCGGCGGCGAGCGTCTCGCCGTACTTCGCGAACGTCTTCGGGAAGAAGGCGCGCACCACTTGCCCGAAGACGATCGGGTCGGAGACCTTCATCATCGTGGCCTTGAGGTGCACGGAGAACAGCACGTCCTCGGCCTTGGCGCGGGCGATCTGCGCCGTCAGGAACTCGCGCAGCGCGGCGACGTGCATGACGGACGCGTCGACGACCTCGCCCGCGAGGACGGGTACGGACTCGCGCAGGACCGTGGTGGAGCCGTCGTCGCCCACCAGCTCGATGCGCAGGGAGCCGGCCTCCGCGATCACCGCGGACTTCTCGGTGGAACGGAAGTCGTCGACACCCATGGTCGCGACGTTGGTCTTCGACTCGGAGGTCCAGGCACCCATGCGGTGCGGGTGGGCCTTCGCGTAGTTCTTGACCGACGCGGGCGCGCGGCGGTCGGAGTTGCCCTCGCGCAGCACCGGGTTCACGGCGCTGCCCTTGACCTTGTCGTAACGGGCGCGGATGTCGCGCTCCTCGTCGGTCTTCGGGTCGTCCGGGTAGGCGGGCAGCGCGTAGCCCTGCGCCTGCAGCTCCACGACCGCGGCCTTCAGCTGCGGGATCGACGCCGAGACGTTCGGCAGCTTGATGATGTTGGCCTCGGGCGTCTTGGCCTGGTCACCGAGCTCGGAGAGGGCGTCGGGGATGCGCTGGCCCTCCTCCAGGAACTCGGGGAAGAGGGCGATGATCCGTCCGGCCAGCGAGATGTCACGGGTTTCCACAGTGACACCGGCCTGCGACGCGTACGCCTGGACCACCGGCAAGAACGAATAGGTCGCCAGGGCCGGGGCCTCGTCAGTGTGCGTATAGATGATGGTCGAGTCAGTCACCGGGTGCTCCGCTCCACGTCTGCAACATTGCTCGACATCAAGATATCTCCTGATCGGACCTGACCGGACAGGAGGCCGCACAAGTACGTCACAGTCCGGCCGGAGGCCGTCCGCGGCGGGCTCAGAGCGCGGCGGGCGCGACGTGGAGGAGCAGGCCGGCGATCCGGTGCTGTTCCCAGGTCCGGGCGAATTCGGGCGCCTGCCCCTTCGGTGTCGTGAGGGCGGCGACCGGCAGCCGCTCGGCGGCCCCGACGATGTCCGCCGGGGTGGTGTTGGCGTTGTGCCCCTGCGTCTGGACGGAGCGGCAGCCCGCGTAGAAGGCGATCGGGATGGCGAGGTGCCCGGTCAGCAGACACGGCGGCCGTACGCCGAGTCGGTGCAGCTCGGCCGCCGTGCGCGCCCAGTCGCGGTGTGAGGCGGTGGTGCGGTCCACCGTGCGGGTCAGCACCGTGTACTGGACCGCCAGATGCCCGGCGAGACCGAGCGCCACCAGGACTGCGGCCACCGGTCGCCGTTTGCGGATCGACGCGGTGACGAGGTGGATGAGCGCGTCGGCGACCGGGATGACCAGCAGCGCGTAGTAGGGGAGCAGGAAGCGCGGCGCGGCGTATCCGATCATGAACAGGTACGGGATGCCCGCCGTCGTGGCGCAGGCCAGGGGCAGGAGAGAGCCTGCGGTACGCCGGGCCCTGACCGCGACCGCGAGTCCGACGGCGGCGAGCAGCGGCAGGACGAACCACCACAGGATCATCGGTGTGGCCGGAATCGATCCGTCACACGGGCGGCACAGGCTGCGTCCGCCCAGGGTGCGCAGCTGGTCCAGGACGGCGATGTTCCAGCCGAGGCCGCCCTGGATCCCGGAGGCGTCGGCGAGCCGCTCGCTCAGGCCGCCGAAACCGACGTACGCCTCGACGACCCACTGCGCCGCCCCGGTCGCCAGCCCCACGGCAAGCGCTGCCAACAAGCGTGGTCGTCGCCAGCGAGGAAGGGACACCAGCACGGCGAACAACGGAAGCGTGACCCAGACGGCGTCGGTGGGCCGCATCCACGCCATCAGGGCCGCGCTCGCGCCGACGCCCCACAGAGCCGCCCGGTCGTCGAGGTCGGCCTGAGCGCGCAGGAAGTAGCCGACACCTGCCAGGGCACCGATGGCGACCCAGTAGTTGGGCATGGCCTGCGGGCCGTAGAACACGGTCACCCACAGCGTGGCGAACAGGGCACCGCCGGCGCCGAGCACCCGTGCGGGGAAGAGTCCGCGCCAGGCGCGCAGCGCCAGGAAGAGGCCGAGCCCGGACAGCAGGGCCAGATAGACCCGCAGCAGTTCCGTGGACGAGGACCACGAGGCGATCGGCGCGACCAGTAACGAGACACCGCGGGCGCGCGGGGCGCTGAAGAACGCCGCCGGGGTGTGACCGCTGACCTGACTGACGTACACCGACTCGTCCCAGCCGAGGCCCATCCCGGGGCGTACGAGCGCCAGTTGGGCCAGCGTGAAGGCGGCCGCGACCGCTGCCGGCCAGGCCCTGCCTCCGGTGCGTGGACCGACGCGGGCGGCCCGCGTCGATCCGTGGCGCTCGGCCGGGACGAGCGTGTCGTTCAAGGTCTTGGCCATCGCCCACCCTTCGTCCCCGCGCGGGCGCGGGGCCTCTTCCGTCTCCGCCGAGGCAGGCAGGACGAAAGGTGTTATCCGGTGAAAACATGGCCAAATTAGCGCGTGATCTTCGAGGGCGCAGTGCGGCAGGAGGGAGACGTTCCGCTGTCCGGAGCAACGCCCCCGCCGAACCCCGGGCCCGCGGACCTGACGCACGAGAGCCGTGCGGCGCGCTCATCGGCTGCGCCGCACGGCTCACTGCATGGGTTGTCGGAGAGGTACCCTCCGTCGGCTCAGGTGACCGTCGCCGGTTCGCGGGGCGGGGTCCAGCGCAGATGGACGTTCTGGTCGGAGTCGTCGGCGCGCAGCAGCGAGAGACGGGGGCGCACGGCGTCCGTGCGCGAGGTGGGCGGCTTGCGGCTGCCCGCCCCGTACTGAACCGGCCACCGGGTCGCGGCGCCCCGGTACTCCTGCTCGGCCGCCGCGTGCAGCGTCCAGTGCGGGTCGTAGAGGTGGGTGCGGCCGAGCGCGCACAGGTCGGCGCGGCCCGCCAGGAGGATCGAGTTCACGTCGTCGTAGGAGGCGATCGCACCGACCGCGATGACCGCGGTGCCGGTCGCGGCGGTGACCTCGTGGCGGATCCGGTCCGCGAACGGGGTCTGGTACGAGCGGCCGTACGCGGGGTCCTCGTCCCTGGTGACCTGTCCCGAGGAGACGTCGATGGCGTCCGCGCCATGGGCGACGAAGGCGCGGGCGATGCCGACGGCGTCGTGCTCGGTGTTGCCGTCCGGCACCCAGTCGGTCGCGGAGATGCGCACGATCATCGGCCGCTCGGCCGGCCAGACGGCCCGGACCGCGTCGAAGACCTCCAGGGGGAACCGGAGCCGGTTCTGGAGCGAACCGCCGTACTCGTCGGTGCGGTGGTTGGCGACCGGTGAGAGGAACGACGACAGCAAGTAGCCGTGCGCACAGTGCAGTTCGAGCAGGTCGAAGCCCGCCTCCGCGCCCCGGCGGGCGGCCGCGACGAAGTCGGCGGTGATCCGGTCCCTGTCGGCGCGGGTGACCTCGCGCGGAACGGCCGACCCGGGGCCGTACGGCAGTGGCGACGGGCCGACGGTCTCCCAGTTGCCGTCCGGCAGCGGATCGTCCATGCCCTCCCACATCAGCCGTGTGGAGCCCTTGCGGCCCGAGTGGCCGAGCTGGAGGCCGATGCGGGCGGTGCTGCGGTCGTGGACGAAGGACACGATCCGCGCCCAGGAGTCACGCTGTTCCTCGGTCCACAGCCCCGTGCAGCCGGGGGTGATGCGGGCGTCGGGCGAGACACAGACCATCTCCGTCATCACCAGTCCGGCCCCGCCCATGGCCTTGGAGCCGAGGTGGACGAGATGGAAGTCGCCGGGCACGCCGTCGACCGCGGAGTACATGTCCATCGGGGAGACGATCACCCGGTTCTTCAGTTCCAGCTCCCCGAGCCGGAACGGCTGGAACATCGCAGGCGCGACCTCGTCGAGGCCCTGCGACTCGGCGAAGGCGGCGTCGACGCGGTCGGCGAACTCCTGGTCGCGGGTGCGGAGGTTGTCATAGGTGATGCGGCGCGAGCGTGTGAGCAGGTTGAAGCAGAACTGGGTCGGCTCCTGGTGGACGTACATGCCGATGTTCTCGAACCACTCCAGCGAGGCCTGCGCCGCCCGCTGCGTGGACTCGACGACGGGTCGCCGTTCCGCCTCGTACGCCGTCAACGCCCTCTCGATGTCCGGGTGTTCGTGGAGACAGGCGGCGAGGGCGAGCGAGTCCTCCATCGCCAGCTTGGTGCCCGAACCGATCGAGAAGTGCGCGGTGTGCGCGGCGTCACCGACGAGGACGAGGTTGCCGTGGTGCCAGCGCTCGTTGCGTACGGTGGTGAAGGCCAGCCACTTCGAGTTGTTGGCGAACACCTGGTGGCCCGCGAGCTCCTCGGCGAAGAGGTGGCGGACGCGCTCCACGGCCCGCTCGTCGGAGGCGCCCGGCGGGAACTCGGTCTCCTCGGTGTCGTCGAAGCCGGCCCGCCGCCAGACGTCCTCGTGCATCTCGACGATGAAGGTGGAGCCGGTCTCGGAGTAGGGGTAGCCGTGGACCTGCATGGTCCCCCACTCCGTCTGCCTGACGAAGAACTGGAAGGCCTCGAAGACCCGGTCGGTGCCGAGCCACATGTATCTGTTGTGCCGCCGGTCCAGCGAGGGGCGGAAGACGTCCGCGCGGGCGGCCCGGACCTGGGAGTTGAGGCCGTCGGCCCCCACCACCAGGTCGTACGAGGCGCTCAGGTCGTCCACCGGAGGGGCGAGCGCCGAGTAGTGCACGGAGACACCGAGTCTGCGGCAACGTTCCTGCAGCAGCCGGAGCAGGTCCTTGCGGCTCATCGCGGCGAAGCCCTGGCCGCCGATCGTGTGGCTGCGGCCCCGGTAGTGGATGTCGATGTCGGTCCAGCGGGCGAACCGCCGTGCCATGGCGTCGGCGAACTCCGGGTCGGCGTTCTCGATGCCGCCGAGCGTCTCGTCGGAGAAGACGACACCGAAGCCGAACGTGTCGTCGGGGGCGTTGCGTTCCCAGACGGTGATCTCATGGGCCGGGTCGAGCTGTTTCATGAGAGCAGCGAAGTAGAGGCCGCCTGGGCCACCGCCAACGATCGCGATCTTCACGGGAGTTCCTCTCACTGCTCGACGGCGGCCGTGGCGGCCTGCTCGTCCTCGACGATCCTGCGGAGTGCGAACCGCTGCAGCTTGCCGCTGGCGTTGCGGGGCAGCGCGTCACAGAACCGCACGTCACGCGGGTACTTGTAGGGAGCGATGACCTGTTTGACGTGGTCCTGGATCTCCCTGGCCTTGGCGGCATCGCCCGGCACGCCCTCGCGGAGCACGACGAACGCGCAGACGACGAAGCCGCGTTGGGAGTCGGGCTTGCCGACGACGGCGGACTCCAGCACATCGGGATGGGTGTCCACGGCGGCCTCGACCTCGGGCCCGCCGATGTTGTAGCCGGAGGAGACGATCATGCTGTCGCCGCGGGCGTGGTAGTGGAAGTAGCCGTCCTCGTCCCGGTGGAAGACGTCGCCGGTGACGTTCCAGCCGTCCACGGTGTAGTCCTTCTGGCGTTCGTCGTCGAGGTAGCGGCAGCCGACCGGGCCGATGACGCCGAGCCGCCCCGGCTCGCCGGGCCCGAGCTCCGAGCCGTCCGGGCCGAGGATCGTGGCGCGGTAGCCCGGCACCGGCTTCCCGGTGGCTCCGGGCCTGATGTCGTCACCGGCGGCGGAGAGGAAGATGTGCAGCAGCTCGGTGGCGCCGATCCCGTCGACGATCCGCAGTCCGAGCCGGTCCCTCAGCCGCTCCCAGACGGCCCGGGGTATGTGCTCACCGGCCGACACCCCGACGCGCAGCCCGGCGAGCCGCTGTTCCTGCCCCTCCCGCAGGATCGCCTGGTACGCAGTGGGGGCTGTCGCTAGCACGGTGACACCCAACTCGTCTACGTACTGGGCGAGTTGGAGCGGTGTGGCGGCCTCGGTCAGCAGGGCGCAGGCGCCGGCCCGCAGCGGGAAGACGACGAGCATGCCGAGGCCGAAGGTGAAGGCGAAGGGCGCGCTGCAGGCGACCAGGTCGTCGGGGAGCAGGCGCAGCACATGGCGGCCGAAGGTGTTGTCGATGGACAGGATGTCGCGGTGGAAGTGCATGGTGATCTTCGGGACGCCAGTGCTGCCGGACGTCGGCGCGAGGAGCGCCACGTCGTCGGCGGCGGTGTCAACGGTGGTGAACTCGCCGGATTTGGTACCGGCCCGCGCCACGAGGTCGTCAGGACCGTCGCCGCCGAACTCCACGACCGTCAGCGCCGAAGGACCGGCGTCCCGGACGGCGTGCACGTCCTCGGCGAACCGCTGGTCCACCAGCGCGACGGAGGGACTCGTGCGCTCGACGATCGGGGCGATCTCGCGGGCGCGCAGCGCGGCCATGACGGTGACGACCACTCCCCCGGCCTTGAGCACGCCGAGCCAACTCGCCACTGCCCAGGGGTTGTTGGGCGACCGCAGCAGGACCCGCTGCCCGGGGACCAGCCCCAGGTCCTCGGTCAGCACCTGGGCGGCCTGGTTGGCCCGGGTCCGCAGCTCACCGTAGGACCAGGTCTCCCCGGCCGGTGTGCGCAGCGCCGGACGGTCGGCTCCGAACGTCGATACGGGGATGTCGATGAGCTCGGCGGCGGCGTTGAGCCGCTCCGGGTACCGCAGCTCCGGAGTGCTGAACTCGATCGTCGGCAACAGATGCGCGGGAGGCAGGTGATCGCGCGTGAAGGTGTCCAGGTGCGCGGAGATCGCGGATATCGGGAGAGGCGACGGAGGAGTCAACGCGGGAGTCCTTCCGGGAGCCCACCGGTGGAGGCGGCGGGTCAGGTGGGGCGGATCATGCCCTCCTGGACCACGGTGGCCAGGTGACGGTGGTCGCGGGTGAAGAAGCGACCCGAGCCGAGACCGCGGCCCGCGTCGGCGGCGCCGGCCTCCTGGAGGTAGAGGAGCCAGTCGCCGACGGGTTCGGGTCGGTGGAACCACATGGCGTGGTCGAGGCTGGCGGTGACCAGCCCGGGTTTGGCCCAGGGCAGGTCGAGTACGCGCAGAACGGGTTCGAGGATCGTGTAGTCGCAGACGTACGCCAGCGCGGCCAGGTCCCGCTGGGCGTCGGTGAGCCCCTCGACGTGCCGGAGCGGGTCGAACGGCTTGAGCCACACGGCCTGTTGGGGGACCTGCTTGCCCTCGACGGTGAGGTAGACCGGGCCGGGCACGTGCCGCATGTCGAAGCCGCGGCCACCGGACCAGTAGGCCTTCGACTCCTCGGTCATGGAACCGCCGCTGAGGTCGGCGAGGTACGCCGCCGAGCCGGGCAGCTCCTCGGGGCCGGGCAAGTCCTCGGCGAGTTCCGGGAGTTCGGCCTCGAAGGTCTGACCGGGCTCCCCCGCGGCGAAGTTGGCCAGGCAGACGTAGAGGGTCTTGCCGTTCTGGTAGCCGCGTACCTGGCGAGTGCTGTAGCCGCGGCCGTCGCGCAGCACCTCCACCTCGTAGCGCACGCTCGCCCCGATGTCGGCCGGGCGCAGGAAGTAACTGTGCATGGAGTGCAGGGACTTGCCGTCGGTCACCGACCGCATGGCCGCGGCGGCGGCCTGGGCGACCAGGTCTCCGCCGTACGCCTTGGGCCACGGACAGGGCTGGGTGACGGCGGTGAAGGCGAGATCGAAGTGCTCGGGCTCGGCCGGTGTCAGCGCGACGGCCGCGGTGAAGATCTCCGAGGTGGGCGGGGTCCCGTTCGTCATCGGTCCAGCCAATCCCGCAGGTCGGCGTCCGCGATGTCGGGCAGGTTGACGACGATGTTCTCCGGTGTCCGGGTGGTCATCCACGTCAGCGGCTTGTTGCGCGAGAGGTTGCACTCGATGTGCGGCATGAACGGCGGCACGAAGACCCAGTCGCCCTCCTGCATGTCGACGTAGTCCTCGAACTTCTCGCCGAAGTAGATACGGGCCCGCCCCGACAGGACGTAGCCGCCCGTCTCCGCCTCGCCGTGGTGGTGGGTGACCGAGCGGTAGCCGGGTTCGTTGCTGACCTTGCCGAACCAGAGCCGCCGGGCCGGGGTGTGCTGGGCGCTGACGCCCGAGACCCGGACGGCCCCACCGGAGTCTGCGGTGTTCGCGCTCTCGGAACCGGCGCGGGTCACCACGGGTGCGACGAGCCCGCTGGGGAGCCGGTACATCGAGTTGTCGCCCTCAAGGCGGTACTTGCTGAGGTCGGGCTCCATGGAGGGGGCTCCGTTTCAGTCGTGACGGCTCGGACGACTTCGGTTCGAACGGCTTCGGTTCAAACGGCTTCGGTCACGTTTGCGCTATCTCGTTTTTTTCACGACCGTCATTTACTGTCAATACATGCCACTGTACGGATCGTCGGATCGGACCGCGACCGACCTCGAACCGGAGGCCGCATGAAGCACATCCCCGTGAACCCGGCTGCCCTGCCGACGCCCAGCGGCTACTCCCACGGAACCCTGGCGGGGAACACCCTGCATCTCGGCGGGCAGACCGCCCTCGACGCCGATATGAAGATCGTTCCTGGTGGCATCGTCGAGCAGTTCCGCCAGGCGTTCGGCAACGTCCTGACGACGCTCCGGGAGGCGGGCGGCCTGCCTGAGGACCTGGTCAGCGTGACGATCTACCTCACCGACATCCCCGACTACCAGGCCCAAGGCAAGGAGATCGGCAGGGTCTGGCGCGAACTCGCCGGGCCCGTGTACCCGGCGATGGCCGGCATCGGCTGCACCGCCCTGTGGCAGCCCGAAGCGATGATCGAGATCCTCGGCGTGGCCGTGATCCCGGAGGAACGGATCGTTCGACCGAGTCGGTGAACAGGGGCGGGTCGGCGAGCCCCACGACTGAGGCCTCGGTGGCCGCCCCTACGTCGGGGCGGCCACCGAGGCCTCAGGTCAGTCGCAGGACGCTCGGTCAGTTCCCGGGGGCGGCCTTCCGCAGGGCCGTGATGCACATGCCGACTGCCTGCTGGAGTTCCTCCAGACGCTGGAGCATGTCGTCCTCGTAGATGGTGTCGAGGTCGTCCACGTCGTCGAAGGTCAGCTCCTCGAAGACCTTCGTCGCCTTCTGCAGGCTGCTGTAGAACTTCGTCCGACGCTCCTGGAGGCGGAGTTCGGGGTTGGCCTGGACGGTCTGGGCGACGAGGTCCTTCACCGTGTCGTAGGCGTCGGTGGCCCACTCGCCGGTGTCCTCGTCCTCGTCGAGTTCGTCGATGAGGGACAGGTGGCGCTCGGCCTCGGCACGGAGTTCGGCGGGGGCGTCGATCGTCTGCCCGGCGGGGGTCTTGACCTGGCCGTTCTCGACGATCTGACGGACGTAACCGATCCGGCTCGCCGCCTGCGTCTCGGTGGCGACCGCCTTCTTCAGATCGTCGGTACGGGCGATGTCACGCGCCAGCTCGGTCTGCAGGGACGGGTCTTCCTTGAGCCGGTCCAGGAGCGCGGCGCGGGCCGCCTTGGCGGTGGAGGGGTCGGCCAGGATCGCGGCACGCAGCGCGGTGGGATTCTCCGCGACCTCCAGGGCCTTGGTCGGCCTGATGCCCTCGGCCTCGGCCGCCGCGGCGATCGCGGTGCCGCGGTCGGAGGCGGCGCTGGAACGGGAGATGTAGTACGAGTGCCACACGTCGGAGTCCGGCAGCTCCACGTCCTGGCCCGGGGCCAGCGCCTCGAAGTACGGGACGAGCCCGTCGTCGGCCGCCTTGTCCCACGCCTTGTAGTAGCGCATGACCCGCTCCGGCGAGCATCCGGCCAGTTCGGCGAACTCCTTCGCGGAGATCTTCGGCGTCTCCCCCGCGGCCTCCCCGCCGGGCCGCACACTGCGGGCGACCTTCAGCGCGAAAGCCCAGCCGCCGGCCCGGACGTACGCCCCGAAGTCACGGGCGTCCTGAGCCACCACGTCGATGGGAGAGCCCTGCGCCACCGCGTCGCTCGCGGTGGCCTGCGCCACGATGCCGTGCGTGGAGCCGCCCGGAGCCCCGTCGTCGGACGCTCCGGGCTCCTCCCAGAAGGCCTCGTCCGCGGGCGTTCCTTCTCCGGGTGTCTCGTCGGCGGACTGGACGGCCGATGCGGGCTGAGCGGTCTCCACGGTCACTGAGCGACTCTCCTGGGGAAGGTGATACGGGCTGCAACGGACAGAGCGTGCAGCCTATATGAGCCCGCTCATGATGCTTTGAACGCTCGCGTCGAACACTCGGGAGCGGTCGTACTCAGGAGTGGTCGTACTCACCGGAGTCGTCCTGCCGGACCACGCACAGGGCCCAGATGATGAACGCCGAGAAGGCGATCATCACGATCGACCAGACCGGGTAGTACGGCAGGGACAGGAAGTTGGCGATGATGATGAAGCCGGCGATGGCGATGCCGGCGACGCGCGCCCACAACGACGCCTGGAAGAGCCCGAGACTGACGAGCACGGCGACCGCGCCCAGGATGAGGTGGATCCAGCCCCAGCCGGTGAGGTCGTACGCGAAGACGTAGTCGCGTGTCGTGACGAAGACGTCGTCCTCGGCGATCCCCATGACGCCCCGGAAGATGTCCAGTACACCGGCGATCATGAGCATGACGGCTGCGAAGGCGGTCAGGCCGTGGGCCCACGGCCGCCTGGCCGCCTGCGGGTCGTGCGCTGCGGATGGTGCGCTGTGTGTGGCGGTCATCGTGCTGCCTCGATTCGGTCTCGTGGGGTGCCCTCGGCCGGTGCGGGTGCCGTCAGCCGCCGGAGGCGGAGCCGCCCGCTCGTTCCGACGGGCCGTGGCCGCTCAGGACCAGTTCCTTCGCCCTGCGGAACTCCTCGTCCGTGATGTCGCCGCGGCCGCGGATCTCGGAGAGCTTGGCGAGTTCGTCTGCACTGCTGGGCCTGCCGTCGCCGCCCTTGGCGGTCTCCCGGACGTAGCTCGCGAAGGCCTCCTGCTGTGCGCGTGCCTGCGCGGCCTCCCGACGGCCCATGTTCCTGCCGCGGGCGATCACGTAGACGAAGACGCCCACGAAGGGCAGGAGGATGACGAGCACCAGCCAGCCGGCCTTGGCCCAGCCGCTCATGTCGTCGTCACGGAAGATGTCGACGACGATCCGGAAGAGCAGAACGAACCACATGATCCACACGAAGAACACCAGCATGGACCAGAAGACGCTCAGCAGGGGATAGTCGTACGCGAGGTACGTCGACCCGCTCATCTCTTTCCTCCGTCCCGGGCATTCGCCCGCCGGCCGTTTGTCTGTCGTCTCCAGCCTGCGCATGACCACGGCCTGGCGGCCTCACCCGAGGCGGGTGAGGGGAGCCGGGCCGGGTGGGGCCTCAGGCGGTCCGGGCGGGGTCGTGCGACCCCGCGATACCGGCCCTGCGCAGTGCGGCGCGCCAGGCGAGAGCGAGGGCCACCTCGGCCACGCCGAGCAGGACGAGCCACAGTCCCAGCAGGCGGGTCAGTGCCCGGGCGGACTCGGAGGGCAGGGCCAGCACCACGATCCCCGCGACGATGCCGATCACCGCGATGCCGAGGACGAAGCCCCGGTGGGGCAGGTCCCGGGCGGCGAGGGCCGTGTAGAGGGTGAGGATGCCGGACACCACCCAGACGATCCCGACGATCAGTGAGAGCGCGGCGATGGTCTGCAGCGGGTTCCTGAGGCACAGCACCCCGCCGAGGACGTACAGCACGGCGAGGAGCAGTCCGGGCAGCCGTTCGCCGTGGTCTTCCCTGGCGAAGGTCCCGACGAACCGGAACGCCCCGGTCACGAGCAGATACAGGCCGATGAGGACCGCCACGACGTGCAGGGTCCCCTCCGGCCAGACCAGGATCAGGATGCCCGGCACGAGCGTGGCGATCGCGGAGCCCAGGACCCACGTCCAGGAGCGCCCGAGTTTCTCCAGCACCGCCGCCGGGTCGGCGGCGGGGACGGGGGCCGCCCCGTCGGACAGATGGGCCGGTCCGGCGCCCGGTGCCGGATCACGCGACACGGTCATGGCTCCTCCTCGCGCGATCGGGACGGTCGTTCCCGGGCCGCCGACGAGGCGGCACACGGGGATCGCGCCTTTCAGCGTGCCGCCCGTCGCAGGCCACCGGGTCACCCCCGGCGGGTGATCCGTGCGGGCCGCCGGAGCGATGAGGTGGGGCGGAGGACACGCGCCGACGTGCGGCGCGCGGGACGAAGAGACACGAGATGGATGATCGAGCGGCTGACCTGAGCGATCCCGCGGCCGCCCCTACCGAGTCAGCCCGGTCCGAGCAGGCGGCGTACCGGAAACGACCGGGTCCGGGGCGGCGGGAGACAGTCGTGTCCGTCGTACGAGCCGTGGGCATCGCGGCGGGTCTCGTCACCGCGTACTACCTGCTGCCCCTGGACGGGCGCGGCACGGCCCGCACCGCGACGCTGCTCACGTGCGGCCTGCTGGCGGTCGTCCTGGTCTTCCTCTGGGAGGTACGGGCCATCATGCGCTCGACCTTGCCCCGCCTGAAGGCCGTCGAGGCACTGGCCGTCACGCTGGCGCTGTATCTGGTGCTGTTCTCGTCCGTCTACTACCTGCTGGACCATTCCTCCCCGGGCTCCTTCAGCGAACCGCTGAACAGGACCGACGCGCTGTACTTCACCCTGACCACGTTCACCACCGTCGGGTTCGGCGACATCACGGCCCTGTCCCAGACAGGACGCGTGGTGACGATGCTCCAGATGCTCGGCGGACTGGTCCTCGTGGGCATCGCGGCCAAGGTGCTCGCGGGCGCGGTCCGGGCGGGCCTGCGACGGCAGGGCCGGGAGCCACCGCCGGAGTAGGACGCACGGAGGGCTCAGGGAGCGGGCTTCCGGCGGAGGTGTCACTCCGGCAGTTGGCGCATCTCCAGGACCCGCAGTCCCAGCGACCGGCAGCGGGCCAGCAGCCCGTACAGATGTGCCTCGTCGATAACGGAGCCGTACAGGACCGTCTGACCGGACATCAGCACGTGATCCAGCTCCGGGAAGGCACCCGTCAGCGTCTCCGACATGTGTCCGTCGACGCGGATCTCGTAGCGCATGAGCTGCCCTCCCGCGGGTGGCCTGGGACAGGCGGGCTGCGGCCTTACCCTGCGATCCTCCGCCTCGGCGGACCGCCCGGCCTCACCCCGTAGAGGTGATACGGCGGTCGGCACGCGCTTCACCTGCGTCGATGCTCCCCGCTCCCCGAGGCGGGGCTTCCCGCGCCAACGCCGTCAATGCGTCCATGCCGTCAATGGGTCAGGTAGATCTTGAACGCGATGATCAGCAGCCCGAGCAGCAGGTTCACCGAGGCGGTGGTGGCCACCAGGCGCCAGGAGGCGCCGGCCCGCCGTGCCGCGGCCGCCGACCAGCCCACATGGCCCGCCACGGCGACCGCGAGGGCCAGCCACAGGGAGCCCGACAGGTCGAGGCCCAGGAGAGGGCTGACGGCCAGGGCGACGGCAGGAGGGACGGCGGCCTTGACGATCGGCCACTCGTCACGGCACACCCGCAGCACGATCGCACGGTCCAGACTCAGTTCCGCCAGGCGCGCCCCGAACAGCTGGGCGTGCACATGCGCGATCCAGAACACCACACCGGTGAGCAACAGCAGCAACACGAGTTCCAGCCGTGGGAACTCGCCCAGCGAGCCGGCGCCGACGATCACCGAGGCGGCGAGCATGGATCCGTAGACGCCACCGGTGTAGTCGGCACGGGCCCCGGGCCCGGCGCTGCGCGCTCGGGCCGCGGCGTGCTCGGCCTCGGACATCGCGACCTCCCTGGTCCTTCGGAGTCGGCCGGCCGGAGCCGATCGGTCAGGCGGTCGAGCCGGTCGACCCGGTGGGCGCGCCGGCGTCGGGTTGCTTCGGACGGCCGGCCACTCGGGTCGGCAGATGCGGCGTGACCAGGAAGCTGGCGAGTGTGATTCCGCCGGTGGCGAGGATCGCCGCCTTCAGACCGTTGAGCTGCGCCGACGCGTACGAGTCACCGAGGGCGTCGACCTCGGACGGCGGCAGCCCGGCGCGTTCGGCGGCCGAGCGCACCTGGTCGGTGGGCACGAAGGTGATGCCCGCTTCGAGGGCGACACCGGTCTGCTGCCGAGTTTCCTCCGACAGCTGCGGGTTCTTCTCCACCTGCGTGGTGAAGGCATGGGCCAGGGCGCCGATGAGCAGTGATCCGATGAGGGCGGTGCCCAGCGCGGAGCCCAGGTTCTGTGCGGTGAACTGCAGACCCCCGGCCTCGCTGCGCTCCTCCTCGCCCACGCTGGACTGGACGACGTTGCCCAGCTGCGAGGCGAGCAGACCCATGCCCACTCCGAGCAGGGCCATGGCTCCGGCGAACTGCGCGTCGTCGATGACCGGGTCGATGGTGGCCAGCAGCCACACGATGGCGCCGGTCAGGGTCAGCAGGGCCAGCCGGACCACCCGGCGCGGTCCGGCCGCCCGACCGAGCCGGGCGGCGACCATGGAGGCCGCGAGCATGGTGATGGACACCGGGAGCAGCCGCAGACCTGTCTGGAAGGCGTCGAAGCCCTGCACCACCTGCAGATACAGCGGGATGGTGAAGAACAGTCCCAGCAGGATGAGGTTCTGGCTCACCAGAGTCATCAGGCCGGATCGCAGCGCGGGCTTGCGCAGCAGGGGCAGATGCACCAGGGGCTCGGCGCCTGTCGCCTCCCGCCGCTTCTCCCAGTGCACGAACGCGGCCAGCACGGCCACCCCGGCAGCGACGACGAACAGGGTCGGCGCGAAGCCGAAGACGGTGAAGGGCGGGTTGCGGGGCTGCACCCATCCCCAGGAGCCGCTCTGCAGCACCCCGAGGACGCCTAGCGCGAGCCCGGTCGCCGAGAGTGCGGCGCCGACCCCGTCCAGGCGGGGGCTCGGACCGGTCCTGGGTTCCTCCGTGATCGCCCGGTGGAAGCAGAGCACGATCAGGACGACCACGACCTCACCGGCGAACACCAGTCGCCAGGTGAGGTACGTCGTCACCCAGCCGCCCAGCAGCGGGCCGACCGCGATTCCGGCTCCGGCGAGTCCGCCGATCACGCCGTACGCCACGGCCCTGTCCCGCCCGCGGTACGCCTCGGCCACGAGGGCCGCCATGGCGGGCAGCACCAGCGCGGCGCCGAGTCCTTCGATGACCGACCAGCCCAGCGCGAGGACCCACAGGGTGGGGGCCACGGCGGTCAGGGCCGACCCCGTGGCGTAGACGACCAGCCCGAACAGGAACAGGCGACGGCGTCCGAAGATGTCCCCGAGCCGGCCGCCGATGATCATGAAAGCGGCCATGACCAGCGCGTACAGCGTGATGACGGCCTGGATCGCGGTGACCTCGGTGTCGAAGTCCTCCACCAGCTGACTGATGGACACGTTCATGACGGAGGTGTCCAGGACCATCAGGAACTGGGCCGTACCCAGGACCATCAGCGCCCGCCAGTGCCTCAAGGTGCCCACCTCGCCGAGTCGCCCCGGGGCCCGGCGGAGTCCACCGGGCAGCGGCGGGCCGATGCCCTGCCGCCACCC